>NZ_JBRILQ010000062.1:0-21179 GCF_052977045.1 Shewanella sp. 125m-7 | reverse complement strand
GGTGATGCTAAACGTGACTTTGTCGACTTAGATAAACGCGGTTAACAGCTTATTGATGCGCTCATTTAAACTCGTCACTTAAAGCTGAGCTAAAATAAGCTGTAATTACAGCTAACACCCATCGTACTCAACATGTGAGGGGGAGCATCCTCAAACTGTACATTCACGCAGTTTATGCCGATAAAACTCAAACAAGCATGATGAATTTACCCATCTAAGATTGCCAAGCTAGTGCGCACAATTTGGTATAACTCGACAAATAAAATTCATCATGAAAAATGCTAATATTTGCAAAATATCAGCTTTAGCTTAGCGAAACGCGCGATATTGATTGCGACTCCGACCTAAAGCTCCCATAAAAAAGCCGCTACAAACGTAAAATATCGATAAGCAAAACATGCCTATAAACAAAAAATGGCTATAAAACCAAACAATCCCCCACGTAAAGGCTTATGTAAAGACATGTACAATGACATGGATAAAGACACTAATCGTAACCTTTGTTAAAAAAACCAACATTTGCACCTTTTCGCTACATCTTACGTAACCAAACATCAAAATAATAACAACAACCACGTAAACCACTGATATAGAATAACTTTCACTTATGGCACACATCCTGCTTTATCAGACCTATCGAAAGTTGAATTAAGGTCTGCTTACATGGAAACGTTAAATAAAAATAGAATCATTCTACCTCTACTACTCGCAACACTATTAAGTGCCTGTGGCGAAGAAGAGCAAGCCAAGGAAGAAGAGAAGTATGCAGTTCCGGTCGAAACAGCCACGGTTATTCAAGGTGATGTTTCTTCTTTCTACAGTACAACCGCCACATTAGAAGCACCACAAGAAGCGAAAGTGGTTACCCGAGTGGCTGGTCTCATTCAAGCTATCAAGGTTGAAGAAGGCGACAGAGTGACCAAGGGGCAATTATTGGCCGTAATCGATTCTAAGAGACAGAAGTTCGATTTAGACCGCTCTCAGGCAGAAGTTGAAATCATTGAGCAAGAATTAAATCGCCTTAAAAAAATCAGCAATAAAGAATTTTTCAGTGCCGACTCTATGGCAAAACTTGAATATAACCTGCAAGCAGCAATAGCGAAGCGAGATTTAGCTGCGCTTTATGTGCAAGAGAGCATGATCCGCTCACCTATCGATGGCATCGTTGCCACCCGCTTTGTGAAGTCTGGCAACATGGCTAAAGAGTTTGATGAACTGTTTTATGTGATTAATCAAGACGAACTCTACGGCATCGTACATCTACCAGAACAGCAACTACAACACTTACGCCTAGGGCAAGATGCTGAAGTTTATGCCAACAAGCACACCCAAGACACGACTCATGCAAGGGTACTGCGGATTAGCCCTATTGTAGATGCACAAAGCGGAACATTTAAAGTTACGTTATCAGTACCTAATCAAAATGCCACGCTTAAAGCCGGTATGTTCACTCGCGTCGAGCTTAAATACGACACCCACAATAACGTCATAACCGTGCCCTATAACGCCGTAATCAACCAAGATAACGAGTTTGCCCTTTATGTGATCGATGGCGAAAGCGCCAATCGCCGCGCCGTTTCTCTTGGCTATCGCGAAGCCGATACCGTTGAAGTCGTTGCGGGAATCGAGCCAGGTGAGCAGATCGTGATCCGCGGCCAACAAAATTTAAAAGACCAATCCTTAGTTGAAGTGATCAACTCTGTCGACTTAGCGTCAGCTAAATAGATAAGGCTATCACCATGTCTATTATCAAAAATGTCGACGTCATATCAGCCATTGAACTGATTACTTTTTCAGACCGAGAGTCAGCTAAAAAAATGGGGAGCACCCTATGTCTATTATAAAAACTGCGGTTAATCGACCGGTAACAGTATGGATGTTTATGTTTGCGGTCATTCTTTTCGGCATGGTGGGCTTTTCCCGTCTAGCCGTTAAGCTTTTACCCGACTTGAGCTACCCAACCATCACTATTCGTACCCAATATATTGGTGCAGCGCCTGTCGAGGTTGAACAACTTGTCTCAAAACCGATTGAAGAAGCGGCGGGCATTGTCAAAGGTCTTAGAAAAATCAGCTCTATTTCTCGCTCAGGCATGTCAGATGTGGTGCTCGAGTTTGAATGGGGCACAGATATGGATATGGCCAGCCTCGATGTGCGAGAAAAGCTCGACACGATTGAACTGCCCCTTGATGTTAAAAAGCCATTATTACTGCGCTTCAACCCCAACCTCGACCCCATAGTACGACTCGCCTTGTCGGTTCCCGAAACAAGCGATAGCGCGTCTGAAGCCATGAGCGAAACTGAGCTTAAGCAGATGCGCACCTATGCCGAAGAGGAGCTAAAACGCCAGCTAGAATCGTTGACCGGTGTGGCTGCGGTCAGGCTATCTGGGGGGTTACAGCAAGAAGTCCATATTCAACTTAATCAACAACAACTCACCCAGCTCAACTTAAGTGCGGACCTAATCCGTAACCGCATCGCAGAAGAGAACATTAATCTATCTGCAGGTAAAGTCATACAAGGGGACAAAGAATATTTAGTCCGTACCCTTAACCAATTTAACTCCCTAGACGAGTTAGGTCAGATAGTGATCTACCGCGATGAGCAGACGTTAGTACGTCTATTTGAAGTCGCGCAAATTGTCGATGCCTATAAAGAACGTAATGACATCACTCGCATTGAGGATAAAGAATCGATTGAGCTGGCGATTTATAAAGAAGGTGATGCCAATACTGTTGCGGTTGCCCGCAAAGTCACAGCAGAGCTAGACAAATTAAACGAGCGAAACGCCAAAGCCGAACTAAAAGTCATTTACGATCAGTCTGAATTTATTGAAAGTGCCGTTAATGAAGTCACCAGCGCAGCCCTAATCGGTAGTTTACTCTCTATGCTAGTCATCTACCTGTTCCTACGAGACATCATTCCAACCCTTATTATCTCAATTTCTATTCCGTTCTCGGTCATTGCCACTTTTAACATGATGTACTTTGCCGATATCAGCCTTAACATCATGTCGTTAGGAGGAATAGCACTCGCCGTTGGTTTATTGGTCGATAATGCCATCGTGGTGTTAGAGAACATCGACCGCTGTAAATCCCTTGGGATGAATAGGCTTGAAGCGGCCGTGACCGGCACCAAAGAGGTCGCCGGCGCAATTTTTGCCTCAACCTTGACCACACTCGCAGTATTTGTGCCGTTAGTGTTTGTCGACGGTGTGGCTGGTGCGCTGTTTTCCGACCAAGCATTAACCGTGACCTTCGCCCTACTCGCTTCCTTGCTTGTGGCATTAACGACTATTCCTATGCTTGCCTCCCGTGAGGGCTTTAAAGCACTGCCGCCATTGTTAGATAAAAGCATTAAGCCAAAGCCTCAAACTAAAATCGCCAAATTGAAGCATTACAGCGCCACTGTGTTCTCGTTTCCTTTTGTTTTGCTTTTTAACTACCTGCCAAGCGCACTATTAACCTTAGTGTTAATCATTGGTCGTAGCCTATCTTGGCTAGCGGGACTCATAATGCGCCCAATTAGCGGCGTGTTTAACTGGGGTTATCACACGTTAGAGCGCTTTTATCATCGACTTTTGGCTGCGGCGCTAAAATTTCGTCTACTGACGTTATTGATTGCCCTTGGCGTTACAGCAAGTGCGGCGCTATTAGTGCCAAGGCTAGGTATGGAGTTGATCCCACCTATGAATCAAGGTGAGTTCTATGTGGAGGTTTTACTGCCACCGGGAACAGAAGTGGCCCAAACCGACAGAGTACTAAGAACCCTAGCGCTGTCGATTAAAGATAGAAATGATGTAAAACACGCCTATAGCCAAGCTGGTAGCGGTGGTTTGATGACCTCAGACACCTCACGAGGCGGCGAAAATTGGGGCCGTTTACAGGTCGTACTCAGCGATCACAATGCCTTTGATGCCGTCGCGAATAAGCTACGTGTAACAGCAATGCGCATTCCAGAGCTTGAAGCCAAAGTTCAACACCCTGAACTATTCAGTTTTAAGACGCCACTTGAGATTGAGCTGGTTGGCTACGATCTCGGCCAGCTTAAACAAACTGCCGATAACTTGGTTGATGCTCTATCAGATTCTGACCGTTTTGCCGATATCAATACCAGCCTGCGTGATGGTCAGCCTGAACTAAGCATTCGCTTTGATCATGAGCGATTAGCGGCGCTCAGCATGGACGCCCCAACTGTTGCTAACCGTATCGCCCAAAGAATTGGTGGCACGATTGCGAGTCAGTACACGGTTCGCGACCGTAAAATTGATATTTTAGTGCGTAGTGAGCTTGATGAACGCAATCAGATAAGCGATATCGACTCGATGATCATTAACCCTAACAGCTCTCACCCGATCTCACTCAGCGCAGTGGCTGATGTCAGCCTAAAGCTTGGCCCATCGGCAATTAACCGCATTAGCCAACAACGTGTTGCCATAGTGTCGGCCAACTTAGCCTATGGTGATCTGAATGATGCGGTACTCACTGCTCGTAAGATTCTCGCGGCGCAGACGCTGCCAACATCGATTCAAGCCCGCTTTGGTGGACAAAATGAAGAGATGGAGCATTCATTCAAGTCACTACAAATTGCTCTCGTGCTCGCTGTATTTTTGGTCTACCTAGTGATGGCGAGCCAGTTTGAGTCTTTACTGCATCCACTGCTTATTCTTATCGCAGTGCCTATGGCGGTCGGCGGTAGTATTTTCGGCTTATTTATCACTAATACTCACTTAAGTGTGGTGGTATTTATCGGGCTTATCATGCTGGCCGGTATCGTTGTCAATAACGCGATCGTATTGGTCGATAGAATCAACCAACTGCGCCAACATGGTGAAGACAAACTTACTGCAATCTCAAACGCGGCTAAATCTCGTTTGCGCCCCATTATCATGACTACCATGACAACCGCGCTCGGACTGTCACCCATGGCATTAGGACTTGGAGATGGCAGTGAGGTACGTGCGCCAATGGCCATTACGGTAATTTTTGGTCTGTCGCTATCAACACTACTGACTTTGGTGGTGATCCCCGTGCTTTATTCCCTCTTTGATCGAAAAGAGTTTGAGCCAAAGGAACTAAACCAAACCGGCAATGACAATACAGCTCAAAAGAGTGACTTAGAACTTGAAGGAGGCGAGGCATGAATATCACCCGCTTAGCCATCGCCAGACCTGTAACCACCACCATGTTTTTTGTGGCAATACTGTTGTTTGGCTTAGCCTCAAGCAGATTATTGCCACTGGAGATGTTTCCTGGCATCGATATTCCACAAGTGATTGTTGAGGTGCCCTATAAAGGTTCAACACCCACTGAGGTTGAACGTGACATCACCAACGTTCTGGAGGAGTCATTAGCGACTATGGGCGGTATTGAAGAGCTGCGTTCAAGTTCTTCACAAAATGGCGCCGAAATTGAGCTAAGAATGAAATGGGGAGAAAACGTTGCCACCAAAAGCCTAGAGGCGCGCGAGAAAGTCGATGCTGTGCGTCACTTACTGCCAAATGATGTTGAACGAGTGTTTATCAGGCAATTTAGTACTGCCGATATGCCAGTACTAAATTTGCGAATATCCAGTGACCGTGAACTGTCGAGCGCATTTGATCTGCTTGATAAACAGCTCAAGAAACCGCTTGAACGAGTAGAAGGCGTATCACAAGTTACGCTTTATGGCGTCGAGCAAAAACAGATTGAAATTCGTATCAATGCCGACAAACTTGCATCGAGCAACATTTCAGTTCAAGCGCTTAACCGCCGTTTACAGCGAGAAAACTTTGTCATTAACGCGGGAGTGCTAAAAACTAACTCTCGCGTGTATCAAGTCTCGCCAAAAGGCGAATTTAGAAACTTAGATGACATTACCGCCTTAGTGCTCGCGCCGGGGATCACCTTAGGGGATATTGCAACGGTCAGCTTTTCACTGCCAGAGCGCCTAGATGGTCGTCATTTAGATCAAAACTACGCGGTCGGCTTAGATGTCTTTAAAGAGTCGGGCGCGAATCTAGTCGATGTATCAGAGCGAGTGATGAAAGTCATTGATGCCGCTAAGCAAGACTCTCAGTTTCAAGGTATTAAGTTATTTGTCATGGAAGATCAAGCCTATGGCGTTACCTCGTCATTGCGTGATCTGCTTGGTGCAGGCCTTATTGGTGCCCTGCTCTCTTTTATCGTGTTGTATCTATTTCTGCGCGATCTAAAAATGACGCTCGTCGTAGTGTCATCTGTGCCTATTGCCATCTGTATGACGTTAGCTGCCATGTATCTACTCGGCTATAGCTTAAATATTTTATCCATGATGGGGCTACTGCTTGCGGTAGGTATGCTGATTGATAACGCCGTTGTCGTTACCGAAAGTGTATTGCAGGAAAAACAGACTTTAGACGCCGCTAGCACAGCGCAAGAAACTCGCACCGCCCCGATGAAAAGCAGTGATATTCTTCGTGGCGTCGATAAAGTCTCGCTTGCCGTACTGGCCGGCACGCTAACCACCGCGATTGTATTTTTACCCAATATATTTGGCGTCAAAGTCGAGCTCACTATCTTCTTAGAACATGTGGCCATCGCTATCTGTATCTCCCTTGCCGCGTCTTTGTTAGTCGCGAAAACCTTATTGCCATTAATGCTAAGTAAAATGACTTTTAAGGTAAAAAAGACGGCTAAACAGAGTCGCCTGCAAACTAATTATCGCCGCAGCCTAAACTGGATTTTGGCCCACCCGCGACTATCAGGCGTGTTAGCCATAGTGATCTTAGTCTCGACGGCACTGCCGCTCAGTATGGTCAAACAAGATCAATCCGATGGCGAGGGAAACAACCGACTGTACATCAACTATCAAGTCGAAGGACGCCACAGCTTAGAGGTCACCGAAGCGATGATCACTAAGATGGAAACCTACCTTTATGCCAATAAAGACACGTTCCAAATAGACTCGGTATACAGCTATTTCTCGGCCGATAGAGGTCAATCGACGCTTATTTTAAAAGAAGACACTGAAGTCGATATGAAAGCGCTAAAGAAAACCATACGAGAGGGCTTTCCAAAGTTTGCCATCGCCAAACCGCAATTTGGTTGGGGTGGCGAGAACAATGGCGTTCGCGTTTCGCTCACAGGGCGCTCAACCACAGAGCTTATCCACCTTAGCGAGCAAGTCATTCCTTTGCTTAGCAATATTGATGGGCTAACGGACGTGCGCTCTGAATTAAATGGCGCACAGCAAGAAGTGGTGATCCGCATCGACCGCCAGATGGCAGCAAGGCTCGACTTAAAGCTTAATGAAGTCGCGTCGAGTATCTCGATGGCGTTACGTGGCTCTCCTCTGCGCTCATTTCGTCATGATCCCAGCGGTGAGCTGCGGATCGAGATGGCGTTTGAGCAGCAATGGCGCTTATCGCTTGAGAAGTTAAAACAACTGCCTGTGATCCGCATCGATAACCGCGTTTATACCTTAGACAGCTTGGCTAAGATCGAGATCTTACCTAGATTCGATACTATCAGACACTATGACAGACAAACGGCGCTCGCTATCGGGGCTAACTTAGATGAGCTGACCACAGAAGAAGCACAGGAAAAAATCACTCAGGTGATGGACAACGTTAACTTCCCTGCAGGTTACGGCTATTCATTAAGAGGTGGCTTTCAAAAGCAAGATGAAGATGAAGCGGTAATGGCAACCAATATGATATTGGCGATTGCGATGATCTATATCGTCATGGCAGCCCTATTTGAGTCACTGCTGTTACCCACGGCGATTATCACCTCGATTCTATTTTCGATTACCGGCGTATTTTGGGCTCTGTTATTCACAGGTACGCCGATGTCGATTATGGCGATGATTGGCATCTTGATTTTGATGGGAATAGTGGTCAATAACGGCATTGTATTGGTGGATCAAATCAATCAACTTTCACCAGAACTTAACGAACTATCCGACACCATTAGCGCCGTATGCTACACGAGGCTGCGCCCGGTATTAATGACCGTTGGCACCACAGTATTAGGCTTAGTGCCACTTGCCATGGGTGATACGCAGCTCGGTGGTGGAGGACCGTCCTATTCGCCAATGGCGATTGCGATTATTGGCGGCCTCACCTTCTCAACTGTGACGAGTCTGTACTTGGTGCCCTTGTGTTATCAAGCACTTTATAGAATGCGACATCGCAGTGCGATACGTCTTGGCCAAGCTGATAGGTTTTCAAGAAGGTTATTACCTTGGATGAGTTAACGGTGATTAAAGCCAAGCTTAGTGAAGCTAAACACATGTAATACATAATTTATTGCTGAATCGATTATTGTCGGTTATTTAACTGGATCGAATATAAAGTATGTCCCCCAAAAGCCAAGGCTAAATGCAAGCCTTGGCTTTTCATTCTCCATAGTATCCATCCCTTTTGCTCAGCTCTGCAAAACTGTTTCACATTTGAAACACAATAACTAACTGAAATACCTAAAAATAATCTAACCTTCAGGTTACTGTGACACTTGCCCGCGTTAAGTAAAACATAACCACATGAATAATAACGAATAAATACTTGGCACTAACTATGTATAAATGTTGATGTGATACGTTTTATAAGGTAATAGATTATGAGTATTTCAACAGCTCGTTTCTCACTCTTACCTATGTTCGCAGCACTTGTTCTTGCAGGACTGCCGATAGTGGCTAACGCTCTATCGGGTGCAATTTTTACTACCACTAGCGACGGTGGCATAGTTAATGAAAATGTGAGATATGAGAGTAAATTAGATGTCTATCTAGATGGTGGACCTAGGATGAATGCACCGGCTTCTGCAGCGGCGCTTCCTGATGGCAATTACTATTTTCAGGTCACCGACCCAAGTGGTAAAGACCTGTTATCACGAGACCACATTAGTTGTCGTGAAATAACAATAGAAAATGGTGTCATTACGGCGTACCCCGGTAGTGGAGGAAGCAATTACGTCAAAGATAAAGGCGTATGGAAGGCTGTATCCTGTACTGAGTACCCAACCAATGGTAACAAAACCATGGCGGTCCACGAATTTAACCCTGATATGGACCACGGTGGATCACCTCTCTTTGCCATGGTCATTCAGCTCTACCCATACGATGACACTCCTAACAAAGGTGGGGTGTATAAAACTTGGATCACCCCCGTTGATAACTACGCGCCCGTTAATGAATTCGATAGCGGTAGCGGTATGGGGGCTACGAATCAGCCTAACCAAGAGGGCTACCAAGCGGGTAACTTCCATGGTTTCATTCCGCGTTATGCAAAAACCGATAATTTTAAGGTGAAAGAGAAGAAACCACAGTACGGTATTATCGCACTGCGTAACTACCATGATGCCAACTTAAACTGTCGTTTGGACTTGGGCGAGAAGTTTATCTGGCAATGGCAATATGGTATCGAAGATGGCTTAAATGTACGTAATGACGATCACACCAATGACGAGTCAAGTGGCGACCCAACCACTATCTTGCTTAAAGAGGCACTAGGCCAGTTAAATGACACATGGTCTTTAGACCACTTCAGATGGACAGAGCATCAAGACAAGAACCTCAACAGTCAGTATTTCACCACATCAGGTTATGTTCATGACTACCAAGCGTTTAGCTCTCTCAATACCGGCCCAGAGGATCCTAATCTTTGGGATGGCGATGACGCTAATGACTTTATCCAGCGCTTCGTCATGGAAATGCCTTGTCCTGATTTGTTTGATGACGGCTTAGCGCCACATACCAGTAATGAGTTCTCTGATTTTATCCCTGCAGCCTTAGGTGTAGAGCCTATGGTAGCTAGCGATCCACAGATCACTCTTACATTAAGTCAGGTGGGTTTTGCTAATATTGCGGTTAAAAAAGTATTCGATACCAATAATAATGGTATCCATGATGCCAACGAAGTTGGGATAGCCAACTGGCCAGTTCGATTAAAGTATGCACCTAGCTTACTTGAGTCTAACGGTGGCCCTATACCCGATACTATCAGTAGCACGGTTAATAAAGACGTGTATGACGAAGTGGTAGCACGCTTTGGACTCACCGCCGACCCGATCCTAGAAAACGGTTATGCAAACCGCATAACAGATGCCAACGGTATGATGACCTTCAGCGTTCTATTACCAAATGGTTATGGTGATGCACCGCTAACTCCTTATCCTACTGACTTCTATCAGGTAGAAGAGGCATCTGCTCAAGGTTGGAAAGCAACATCAAGTATTACCATTGACTTTGATGTGCGCTCCGAAGCTAGCGGCCCAGATGGTCGATTACCCCCTATCATGGGTAATGCCTACCTAGACAATAGCAGCACGCCTTTAGGTGACGTGGTATTTACTAATATCTGTTTCAAGGAGGCGAGTTTCGGCACTAAAGGTTATTGGCATAACAAAAACGGTCTGGGCGAAATGGAAGCAGCCTTTGTCACAGGTTATATCAATGGCTTAGACCCTTATGACAGCGAAACAAGCTACTTCGGTAAAGGCGATGAGCCATTTGATGGTATGTTCACCAATGGTACACCTGTCGATGCTGCATACAAAAACGACAAGATCACCGATGGAATTTCAGCAGGTGCAGGGACAGTAAAAGCCGAGGTGTCACATTTTCTCATTGATGGTAATGGTGGCGGCGACCCAAGGGAACAACTTGCCCAGCAATTACTGGCATTTTTGTTCAATATTGAGTATCGCCTAGGTGGTGATGCCGTGTTAATGATGCCTGGCGGAGGCACTATGTCTACCGCAGATATCGTTACTGCTGCTATTGCGGCATGGCAAGGTACCGATGCAACGGCTCAGAATGACTATAAGACCTTGCTCGATACCTTTAACAACATGAAGGTTGCCGATGGTAACGGGGTTAAGTATGTACCGAGCGCCCCCGCAGATTGTCCGGCGCTCCCAAGTCCATACTAATGCCTATAACCTAATAGCTATAACCTAATAGCTATAACCAATGCTAATGCTACAACTAATAAGAGCTCAGGGAGGAGCTCGTTTTTTCACCATCAAAAAACACCATATTACCCCTGCTTACTTAACACTGCTTGGAGGCTGAGGCCCACTGTCTCAATATTAAGACAACATAAAAAATAATAATAACCGCGTTTACAAACAATTAGATTACTTAAGACAGTATTACGCAGATGATCCCACATTGTGAGACTTGCGATCCCCCATATACAGCCTAAAATTTGTGCATAACTTATTCTCTACTTGGTAATAAGCACAAGCCCTCTTCTAGACAATACCATGAGCAATTTTAAACATAGCGAGTCACCGATAAGGGAGCTATTGGTATTAAACTTTACCGACCACGATTTTCAAGGAGAGAAAGAACTTAAACCATTCCGTTGGCACTGTATTGTTGCCGACACCTTGCCCGCTGCACTTAAATGTGTCCATTCCTACGACATTAAAGTGGCCATCGCCATTTTTGAATATGATCAAAAACATAGAATACTGCATACCATAAACCAACTAAATGATGATCAAGACAATCAAATCTGGATTGCCATCCCTATCTGCCGACAAAACATGGATGAAAAATTCACCGCGTGTTTAGCCCGCCACTTCGCCGATTATCACCACCAACCTATCGACTGGGACCGATTAAATCACACGCTTGGGCATGCTTATGGAATGGCCGAAATAAAAGATAAATTCCTATCGCAAGATCAAAACTGCAGCGAAAATGTCAAATTTGTTGGTGAGTCGACGCTAATTAAACAACTCAAACGCAATATTTCTAAAGTGGCCGAGACTGATGAAGCCGTTCTCATCAGTGGCGAAACGGGCACAGGCAAAGGACTCTGCGCCCGTTTAATACATTGCCGTTCGAAACGACAGGACGGCCCTCTCATCACCATCAACTGTGGGGCGCTACCACAAAATCTGATCCAATCAGAATTATTTGGTCACGAAAAAGGCGCATTTACCAGCGCAGATAAGCGATACATAGGCCATATCGAAAGAGCACACAATGGCACATTATTTTTAGATGAGATTGGTGACTTATCATTAGAATCCCAAGTCAATCTGTTGCACTTTTTAGAAGAGCATACTATTCAACGCCTAGGCGGAACTAAGACCATAGACATCAATTGTCGAATCATATTTGCCACTCATGTCAATCTGGAGTCCGCCGTAGAAGAGGGGCGATTTCGTGAAGACCTCTACTACAGGATTAATATTTTGCACCTCCACGCACCCAGCCTCAGAGAGCATCCTGAGGACATAGAGTTGCTCGCTAATGAGTACCTTTCTCGCTATAGCCCCGAAAATAGTCAATACACCATAAAGCCAAGCACACTAACAACGATGCAAAAATATGAGTGGCCGGGTAATGTCAGAGAATTAAAAAATCGAATACACAGAGCGGTAATCATGGCCAACAATGAACAGATCTCGACCAAAGATTTAGGCATTAAAACCATGAAACCTCAAGCTGAAAAAAACGTTGTGATCAAGCTGGCTCAGCACCGAATGGACATAGATACCGAACTACTACTTGAAGCTATCAAACGTAATAATCACAACATCACTGCCGCAGCAAAGGATCTCAATGTATCGAGAACGACCTTCTACCGTCTAATCAAAAAATGCAATATTAAACTCTAGCTCTATTCGAACCACTTTAATCAAATCGAGGCCATGGCAATGTTAATCAATAAAAAACTGAATATTTCGATCCTATTAACGTCACTACTGATTGTGGCTTGCCAACCACAAAACGATGCTGACTCGCAAAAAGAGCTAAGCTCGCTTAAAAAAGATATCAGCGAACTGAAACAACAACTTAGCCAAGTATCGAGCCAAGTAAAAGATATTCATAAAATTGCCATGAGCTCGCAAAGACCGCAATATAAAACGCTGCCCACACAGGAAAACTTTAATGCCAATGCCAGCCTTCCCTTGCTGGGCGATAACAAGGCTAAGCTGGCAATTATCGAGTTTTCTGACTACCAATGCCCTTATTGCAAACGCTTTATCGATCAAACATTCACTAAACTAAAATCCAATTATATTGATACTGGTAAAGTCCAATATCTGACCCGAGATTTTCCATTAAACTTTCATCCTAAGGCCAAAGGCGCCGCTATTGCCGCTAATTGTAGCCTGCAACAAAATGCCTACTGGCCAATGCGAGATTCACTATTTAACAATATGAACCAGCTCGATGATGAGCTCTACCTACAAACAGCCACAGACTTATCTCTAGATATGACTAAGTTTAGCGATTGCCTTGCAGATGAGGAGATGCTCAATAAGGTGCAGCAAGACGTCGCCTATGGCTCATCGATAGGGATTAGAGGCACGCCAAGCTTTATTGTTGGCACAATAGAAAACAATCAATTGATAAATCCACGACTGGTGGTTGGCGCACAAAGTTATGAAACATTTGCCTTGTTACTTGATGAACTTATGGAAAAATCGGCTAAAAGCGATTGAATAACTGTAACCAACAAGGCTACAAAGGCTGGTCTCACCAATGACCATACAGCAGCAAAGGTTACGCTGCTGTATTAGGGAATATCACCATGCTAGTACCAGTGAAATAGATCGCTTACTGGCAATGTTTCTATTAGTAACGTCTTCTATTAACAACTTATTCTATTAAAATTGTTTTCTATAATAACTCAAGAACAAGGATATTGAGTTTGACGACAGTGTAACTCTGCGGCCATTAAGCACAGTGACAGTCACAATGACATTAACTGCGCCAGCAATTCACCTTAAACCAGCTCTCCCCGTCACGGCACAATAACCACAAGTTCAGCGCACAACATTTTATCTCCCAAATCGTACTTTAAAACACAATTGTATAAATCTAGCTTATAGAGGCTGTTGGCCAACTAAGTCTGTGTAATAAAGAAATGAACACCTGAGCATCTGAATTTAAAAAGCGGAATATTAAAACACTAAATATAATTCGAACGTATTTGATTGATATATCGTGAATCTTATGTGAGATAAAACAATCAATACCATCGATTTAATCGTATTTACTCTGCATTCCCTCAACACTCACTTCTACATAGCAGTAACTGTAACTGGCGTTACAGTACAGTGTCCATTTGAACACTTATGTAAGCAAAACCCTTTAAAACAATCACTTAAGGCGAAGATCCAATTCCCTCTGTGTTAACAGTGATACAACTGCATGCTTCAAAATCGGCTCGCAGACAAATTAATCACTATATTCAACCACTTAACTCGTCGGCTTGATACTTGCTTACTCCTAGAGCATAAGTTTGAGTTTCACCTTTCTGCGAGCATGTAACTAACGCTTGTTTTAATCAGGTAATTAACCTTATCGGCAAATATGTCGACCATAGCCTCACCAAGGTGCAACGCCAAACTTTTACATACGCTAAGCAGCACATTTAATGACAATGTTCAAAGAACTAAGCACGTTTTATCCATATTCACTTATTAAGATGGTAAATATTATGAAACGATTTAAATGCAAACGACTTATCAAAGCGCTAGGTATTGCGCTGATAAGTTCAACGACCCTTTATGCAGTGACAGGCCTAAGCACGGCGAATGCCGGAGCATACGATTGGCTGAAGTTGACACCAGAGCAAAATCCAGAGAAATTCTGTATGGCAGACGCCTACTTAATGAAAGCGGGTAACAAACTTGCTCAGGACTCACTAAACTGTACCGCAAATGATGTAGAAATCACCCGAGTGGATCCAGTTGATCCCAGCGCAGAGTGTAACTTAGGACAAGTGTTCACCTTCCTTGCCGATGTGACAGTTCGAACCAACGCTAATGCGCGTTGGGATACCACCTTCTATCTCCCTTTGACCGAAGCAAGCCCACAAATTGTACACGGTCCAGGTCTTCGTGATTGTAGTATGATCTTACCCATCCCCGGTAACAGCGGCGAGACTGCCGATGTTCAGTTAGATGGTGACCAATGTGGTGATATCACCAAGGCGTTAGGCCCAGATGAGTATGTGCTCAGCAATGAGCCTATCACTATGTTATGTGTCGATAATGATGGTAATAATCAAGCAGACTTCACCTACTGTGCAGCCTGGGATAACATCGAACGCAGTAACTGTACCTATGGAGAAGACCCTTATGCGGGTCAAATCCCTAACAACAAATCAAAATGTAACTGTGACACCTTTAATATTGATGTCTTTATCAAACCTACCCCGCCAGTAGTCACGAAAACACTCACTAGCGTCTCAACCCGTAGTGAGTCTGGTGGCGAGTTTAGCTATACCGTTAGCTTTACTAATCCCAACGCACAAACATCACTGTTTATCACATCGCTAACTGATGAAATTGATATTGGTGGTGAGGGAACATTCGATAAATCAGTTGACCTGTGGAACGGCCTAGATACAGTCTTACCTGGAGTAGACGGAGTCTATCTGACTGCGACGAACTGTTCGATGCCTGCTAACGGCGGTGAAATTCTGCCTAGTGCTACCTACAGTTGTGCCTTTACGGTTCATATTGTCGACAGGGACTTACCTAACGACCAAAGCCCTGAGTTCTATGATGACTTAGTCAAGCTCGCACTGATAGATAAGAACGGAGATGCCGTTGTTGATGGTGATAGCTGTGCAGCCATTCCAGGCAGTATTGCAGGCGATCATTGTAGTAACGAAGTGACCGTGCAGATCACCAATCTGCCTCCTGCAATTACCGTGACCAAGACGACAGATAAAACGTTTGTATTGGAACCCGGTGCAAATGTTGAGTTTACCGTTAAAGTCGACAATGATGCCGCATTCTGGGACTCTCCAATGACTCTCACAAAGCTGGATGACACCGTCTTTGGTGATCTGCTTGCTGATGAGTGTTCTGCAGTGTCCACATCTATAGCTTTAGGTGGTACGTATACTTGTACGTTTACCAAATTTATTGGCGGTGATGCCGGTGATAAACACTCAAATACAGTGTCTGCCACAGCTATCGATGATGAGCATGATCAGGCGACGGGTAATGATACTGCCATGGTCGATATCCGTGATGTACCCTCGTCAATCACTCTAGTTAAAACCGCAAATCCAACAGAGGTGCTTGAAACCGGTGACGATCCAACTAACTACAGCAACGTTAGCTACAACTTTACCTTTAGCGTCAATCCAGGTGTGGATGACGTAACCTTCACGAGCCTCACAGATGATAAGTTTGCCACCTTAACGGGTGAGTGTATGGTCGATAGTAAAAACGGTAACCCTATCACTCCTACAGCCCTTAATGGCTTTGTGTTACAGCCTGAAGAGTACGCAAGCTGTGATATCACCAAGGGATTACAGGGTAATGCGGGTGATACTCACAAAAACACGGCTACCATCAGAGGTATCGATGAAGATGGTCAAGATGTGGATGCATCTGATAATGCACTTGTGACCTTTACGCCTCAGGCTCCTGATACCGATATGGCATTTGCAACCAGTATGCTAGTGGTATTAGAGCTTACCAACGCAGGTATTGAGGATGTGACGTTAACTGAACTCACAGTGAGAGGGGTACCCGTTGTCCATAATAACGCACACACTGAGTTTATTATTCTGAATGCCGCCAACGGCGAACATGCAGGTACATCTTACTCACCTTGTACTATCGGTACGGTACTTGGATATAATGGTTCAGGCAGCGAGAACTATACCTGTGCCTTTACTATTGAGCTCAAACCGGGTGTAGAAAACACTGACCCAATCACCTTCCTATCTGCTGGTGTTGATGGTGTCGTCGCTGTGGTAGAAGATGATGAAGGAGATAAGGTAACCAATGGCGTCGCTGTTGAAGTTAATACCGTTGAGTAAATAGCAAGACTCTACAATTAACGGTACTATTATTAACAGTTCGTAAGCTTAAAATGACAAAAGGGTGACGGTAAATACCGCCACCCTTTTTATATCGCTATCTATTGCGGTGTACACTTCATTGAAGTCATGTCATCCGCTATTTATTGCCATTGCCTCCACCGCCAGAGTTAGTCAGGCTCAGACTAACAGATGCCGTTGCAGTCTTATCGCCATCACTGATGGTATAGCTAAAACTGTCGCTACTCTTAAAGCTCTTTGCCGGCGAGTAAATCACTTGACCATTACCGTTTATCTGTACGCTTCCTTTTGCCCCCTGACTCACTGAAACAATCGTCAATTCATCATTCTCAGCATCCCAGTCATTTGCTAGCACATCAATAACCACAGATGTTTTAGAAGACATAATCACGCTATCATTGACCGCAACAGGCGCGGTATTAGCAGCAGGTTTAACCGTATAACTCACAGTGGTGTTACCTAAATACTCTGTTTCATTCGCATTTTGAGCGTTAACGCCAATGTTAAATGATCCGGCCTCTGCCTCTGTGCCTGACGTAACGCTAATATTCATTACCGTACTAGCTCCAGGTGCTAACGTCACCTGCGTCGAACTCGCGCTCCAACCACTAGGTACCTCAGCAAACACATCAAATACAGTCTCTGAACACGCTTCGCTGTCTTGACTTGTTACTGTCGCACTGTAACTCACTTGTGTCCCTGCGGTAACTTCAGCCCCTTGAGGATTGGAAATCACAATCAAAGGCGCAGCCAATGTACAAGTTGGCAGCGGCTTTGTAACCGTATAACTCGCGATATCATTGCCAATATAGCGAATATCGGCGCGATTCTGAGCACTAAGATCGAAATCATAGGTGCCATCTTGCGCAACTGTCGATGACTGCACATTTAAGCTGATCATTTGGCTCTGACCCGGCGCTAAACTCACCCCTAACTTATCTGCGCTCCACCCTTGTGGTACGTTAGCGGTCACATCAAAATCACTGCTTGTACAACTGCTGCTATCTTGACTAGTGATGGTTCCGCGATAAGTAGCAATCTCTCCCGGAGCCAATTCACCACTGTTATCAACTGACAAGACAAATCTTGGGTTAGCCATTACGCATGACTCAACAGGAGAGTCAACGACATAACTTACAATACCAGTCTGAGCGAAAGTATTGTCACTGCTATCTACTGCTGTTATGGCGATATCGTAAAAACCATCAATAGCGGATTCTGTAGAACTGACGTTAAGCGTCACAGTCCCACTCATCCCTGGCGCCAAGTTGAGGCTATTTGGGGTCACCGTCCAGCCACTAGGCACGAGTGCTGACAGTTCATAACCCGATATTGCGCAGCCCTCACTATCATTGTTCGTCACCGATGCGCTATAAGCCACTGTCGTTCCGGGTGCTACCCATGCACTTTCATTAGGCAATAATGACAAGCTAGGATTGGCTTTAACACAGCTTAAACCCGAATAACTAACATTAACACTTGCACCAGAGGCGTCGGCCCACTCAGTAGTAATAGTGACTCCTGCATCAGGATCGCTATAACTGACCCCAGCCAACAAAGCAGCATCATCATAGTCATAGATACCACTATTTGGCGTCATATCGATAAGCAAATTACTCTGCATATCGTTACCCTTTGCAAGGTGAAGCACTACACCATCTAGAATACCGTTTTTATCTTTGAGGAAATCATCGAAACCTATCGCCTGACGATACTCAAGGTAATACCACAGAGGTGATCCGGTTTCGGCATCGGTTCCACGTCGTACTTTAATTCCCTTTGCTTTACCTGTTGGTGCAGTTTCATAAGGTTCGAGTTGATAACTACCGTCGGTCTCTGCAGTGATGACTTCACCAGCAGCAGATGTAATCCAGCCAAGTTGCTGTTTACTAAATGCATTAAAATGACCCGTTACACCGGATTTCCCCATGATATCCATGGTATCGCCATACTCAAATGACATACAGCGGCCCGTTAACACCCCTTCTGAACAGTCATAATCTTTAGCATGATGCAAGCCAAAGTTATGTCCTAGCTCATGACCTACGGTGCGTAATGTCATAGAACCATTGATAAAAGCACGAGAAGGGTTACCACCAATCGTACCCTGACCAGTCCAGCCACAGTCAGTGTTCTCTGGATAGATGTAAACCCAGCGGTCATATTCTGATACGTCGATTCCACTGCCGATAACGGCTTGACGGCCATAGTTATCAATATCATTGGTTCTGCAGGTCGCGTCTATCGGTAAAGTAAAATAGCCTTGTACATCGCCGCTTAACCATGTTTGACCGTAAGATGCCTCCTGATAAAAATCATTTACCGTGCCAAAAACTAATTCCTGCGCTTCTTCTGCAGTCCAAGGCTGACTGGTATTGTTTTGGAAGTTAACCAAAACAACCAGTGTACGCTGCTCACCTAAAGTATTAGACAAGCTAGACTCAGAAACTCCGGTAAGAGTAGAGCTAGCGAGAAGCTGTAGACTATCGGATGTATCGCTAAGCACTAGGGCACTTGGCTCGTCCTGCTCAATGTTTGCTTGGCTAAACATCCAACCTTTAGCTTTTACGCCCATGCCCGTTTTTAGTTCTTCAGATTTGATATCTTTACTAAGGTGGAGCTCTATGCGGCGGCCATCGGTCTTTAACCAATGACGCAGTTGGCTCTGACTACCATTGTCATAGTCAACGTATGCCACTTCTAGTTCACCAGTAAGCTCACGCTTTTGGGTCAGCATTGCCAACACATCTTTTGGCATACCAACTCTTGCCGAATCAGGAAGCACTGCACGAACTGCCGCTTCAGGATCGGATTTAACCAAATCATTAAGTAATAGCTGACGCGCTTTAACGTGAGTAATTAAGTCTTGTTTGAGCTGCTGCTTAGTAGACTGGTTCGCTCGACGAAACTCCGCCATACGATTAGAAAGTGCTAAAGTCTGATCTTCAACTTGTCGCTTATGAGGGTTTGCTTTTTTACGTTGAGTATAGCTCTCGCCATGACTCTGACTATAATTGACCGTTCCATTATTGTCTGAGGTGCCAGGATACCTGGCATCCGTTACGGGGGTGGCTGTAGAAGCTACTGAAAAAGTAAAAGCTGAAAAAGCCAATAATGTAGTGGCGGATAGCTTCAAAATCCTGGCAGCCGAACGCGATGCCAATTTGACATTGTTGTTATTCAAATATCATTACCCCTAAGAGTCGAACGAACTTATTTAAACCTGTCTGACGACAGATTTCTCATTTTGGTATTATCGGTATGAAAATTAATAAATCATCATCGAACAGAAGGATAAAAACCTTGCTGGCTCTAGGTTTGACTAGAGCGACCTGGCGGCATACTAACAAAGAGAGAGATTGAATTACAAACAAGAATTGATCATTTTTTGATCGATCGCGCACTTTTTAATCAATTCCCACCTAAGTAATTGAAACGCGATATTGATATGAGAATTTAAATTTACGCTGATAATTTATACGGTGCACTCTTTGGATTGATTAACCTGAACTCGGGATAATGAGTGATTTAAATGCCTGTATTTTACTAAAGAAGTAAAACTTTATGATATACCGCTTTATTCATGTTGTTAATGATCAGCTTGATTAGCATTGAATTCTGGAATAATAACTAACATCAGCTTATCTAATCTAAATCCATGATATTAAAGAAGCCCTTATTAGACATTAATAAAAAAGCGCCATAGAGGCGCTTTCATCATCACACATAAAACTTACTCAGCCAAAGGCTCGGCTTTGTTTTCAAGTAACACTGGAATGCCATCATTGATTGGATAAGCCAGTTTATCTGCCTTGCAGATCAGTTGCTGGGCGTCTTTGTTGTATTCAAGTTTGCCTTTACACACTGGACACGCAACGATTTCGAGTAATTTTTTATCAAATGCCATTTCGAATGCCTTTACTTATCTGCTACCAACCGATCAATTTTGGCCAGTAGTTGTTTATCAAATGAGGGAGATAGCTTCGCATCTACTGCGAGATACCACCAGTTATCTTTTGCAAATTCGCGACATTTCACCGCATCTTTTTCGGTCATCACCAACAAACGCCCGTTGGCCAGTTCATTCAGCGTCGATTCACTGTAAGTGCTATGGTCATCAAATGCTTGTGACAGCTCTATTTGATAACCTTGCTCAGTTAACGTATCAAAGAAGCGCTGTGGATTACCAATTCCGGCCATCGCCACTAAAGGCTGTGACTGACTCGGTGGCAAGCTAGCATCATGTTGGCTTGATACTGGTAACCATTTCGATGGTTCAAGCAGCATCTGTTGCTCAACGACCTTGCTGTTATCAACATTGATGTTATCAACATTGATGTTATCAACATTGATGTTATCAACATTGATGTTATCAACATTGATG
>NZ_JBRILQ010000061.1:0-21649 GCF_052977045.1 Shewanella sp. 125m-7 | reverse complement strand
TGCACATAAGGTCGTTCCTTCACATCCATGTGATCACGACATTCGGACGTCCTGTCCAGCACCCGCTGCAGGCGATTAATAACTCTAAAGCGACAATTTTAAATTAGCAGCCCTGTAGCCACAGCTCAGACAAAAAATGTAATCAGTCTTCATTCGAAGGCTAACGAGCTTTGGGGCAAAAGCAATTCACCACGGAAGACACTTATGGAAACGGAGGACATTGAGGACACGAAAAAGCAATAACCTTACTCAAGAGAGCAAACTTTATCGCATTTGTGTAAGTTTTATTAGCTTCTGAAAAAATCCAGCAGATGCAAACAGGCAAATACAGCGTGTAACACGATAAAACCGATAAAACCTTGTGCAAAATGAATATGATAACCACGCCAGAACAGCGCATCACTGCTACCTTGAGTCGCAAACCACAGCAGACCGGTAACTCCCACCGCAAAAAACAGCAGCATGCCAATGCCTTCAGTGACACTAAATAATCCACGCCCACCGGCAATCGGGATCTTGCCTTTAAACAAGCCTAGAACGTCAGATTTTAGCTGTGAAAAATCACCCATTAACCAAGGAAAATACTGTCGCCACTTACCTTTAAGGCAAGTAGTAATCAAAAAGGTAATTGATAAAAAAGCAGCGATAAGCCCTATATACACATGGCTTTGATCCCAAAACGATGCATTGGGGCGTAATCTGCGGCCCATCATAATTGAGCCGCTAGTAAAAATTAGATAGGCGCTGGTAATAATGATAAGCACATGCTGCAAATCAATATACTCTCTCGCTAAGCGTTTAAACGTCGATTGCGCCATATCTCATCCTGTGCGTGCTAAACCGTTACAGCCAAATTATCGATACTGTTGGCATAAGCATCAACCTTATTCCAATCAGTATATTCAATATTAGTATCGGCTGCCGTTGGACCTTTAGTCATCCACATAATAAAGCGGATAATGTTCCTATCCACAGCACCATAGCTAGGGTAATTTAAATTACCACCAAACACTTGCGCCACATCCGGCACCCAAGGTGACTTTTCAAAGAAAGCTTGCATATAAGGGTTAGTTTCAGCGGTGTTCTTTAACGGCTTACGTGCCACTAAGTTAACCGAAAAGAAGCTACTTGGCTTTTGCTCTAACGTTGCCTGGTTGGCTTCAATAAAATCATAAACAGCAGGGTTGTGCTTACCATGACGAATGCTGGCGCCGATAATAATCTTATCAAATTCACCTAAATCTACTTTTTCAGCAATACTGACGGCGGTGACACAATTGCCAACAGCCTTAAGTTTATCTTCTAAATAGGCACAAATTTTACGAGTCTGGCCATGCACACTAGAGTAAACGATAAGAATTTTGCTCACCAAGCATCTCCCATAGAATCTAAATTGAAGTGAATGAAATTAGTTAATAAATCATAGGTGATTTGGTAAAAATATTACATGAAACAGATCACGAGGTACGGCGTTATAAATCCAATTAGCTTTATCTAGTTCACAAATTTAACAGCGGGACTCCTTAAAAGAGGTAGTCCCGCTGTTTTGTACACCAACTGAGTGAATTTCAGTTATGCAATTTGTGATTATAGTGACATTAAGAAATCAATAACTTGCGAGCGTTCTTCGCGGCTTAATGTCATAAAATCTTGCTGACTTTGTTCAGCTTCACCGCCATGCCACAAAATCGCTTCCTCCAGCGTTGCCGCGCGGCCATCATGTAAAAATCCTGCTTGAGGATTCACTGTTTGAGTTAGGCCTATTCCCCATAATGGGCGGGTACGCCACTCATTACCATCGGCTAAAAAATCGGGGCGACCATCGGCAAGTTCATCGCCCATATCGTGCAGTAACATGTCGCTAAAGGGATAGATAGTTTGGCTTTTATGGCCTGCAATCATCTCTGTGCCACCAATGTCACCAGAGGCTTTAGTCACAAAGCTTGGAGTATGACAGCCGCTGCAGTTTAGCTGCTCAAACAATCTTGCCCCCTCACGCACGTCAAGGCTATCCACATTACGCCTTGCCGGTACCGCAAGGGTCTCAGCGTAAAACACCACTGAATCACTAAACTCAGCGCTCGCTTCAGGTTCGCCATCGACACCTGAGCCTGTATCGACAAAACCGGTACGAGTTAAGTAAGAATCATGTAGCGCAGTGCCTGCAATGCTTTCATCTGGAAACAGTGGATTGGTTATGCCCATATCGCCGCGTAGCGCACCTAATGACTGTACTCTTACGCTAGGGGTATTAGCCTTCCAGCCAAAGCGCCCAAGCGACACTGGGTTACTGTCTCCCGCTTTCGCTTTAACCGCATCAAACACAAAGTTAGCTCGACCAGAAATACCATCATTATTGCCATCAATAGTATCCACATTGGCTAAGATATCTCCCTCTGCAATGGCCTCGAGCAAGCCTAAACCAAACACTGGCATACCATTACGCCACCCCATCAAGACATCATCTTGCAGCAAGTTAGAGGTCTGGTTGCTGCTGGTCTTCGTCTCGCCCGGCGCGTCGTAGGGGTTTTCCACTGCAAACAAGGGTTTCTTTAATGTAACACTACTGCCATCACTGTAAGTCACCCGCTTAGTTTCATAAGAAAGGTACACATCGGCCTGGCCAACAAACTGATTTTGCTGCCAGTCTTCACGAGCTTGCAGTACGCCTCGATGAAACAGTTGCCCACCAAAATCGGGCACGGGGATCGGCGCGCAGTAATCATTTTCTGCCGAGCCTATAGTGCATGGCTCATCGGGCGCCTTACTGATCCTTAAGAATATTCCCGCTTCTGAGCCGAGTTTAATCCGAGACTTGCCCGCCGGAACGATAGGGGTTGAGTTACGACCATCGCGCTGATGGCAAGAGTTACAATCTGCGTTATTAAATACAGGCCCTAAACCATCTAGCTCAGGATGGGCGCTGTTAGGCGCGGTGGTAAAAGTAGTTTCAAAACCTACATCCCCCTCAAGGTGCAACTCCAGCTCATTAGGTGTCAAATTTGGCGCAGGAGTTGAAAAACCATGGCCCGATTCAGAGGCTTCAAAGGTGGTGCTATCACCGCCAAGGGCGCGAATATCGGTATAGGCTGGATAGATTTTTTCTTCAGGCTTTGGCGCGGCATCATCGCCAGAGCCGCCACATGCACTTAAGCTTGCAACGCTCAGCAAGATAAAGCTGCTAATAAGGCTTTTTCGAAAGCTAATGTCGCTATTTGATGGTGCCTTGTTTTGCTGTATCTCGTTTTGCTGTATTTCGTTTTGCTGCGTTCTGTTTTTTTGAGAATGTTTATCTGTCATCTGCTGTTCCACACACGGCATGCCAAAAATTATTCCCCATTATCTTTTATCGTTTTTTAACCATTTAAAAAACAAGGGAATTATCCTATTAAAAAGGAGGCCTTACGGCCTCCTCAAATATTCACCTTCTAGATGTTCCACTCTTTAAGTAATGGCAACACATCAGACTCTAAACTCGCTTGTAGCTTAGTCAGTGCATCGACGGCCGTTTGAATACGCACACGTGCGTCGCTATCTGAAATAGCCTGACGAAAAGGCATATTATTAGTACCCGCTATAGCATTAATTTTAGTGATTGCATCCTCAATCTCAGCCTTAACTCGCGTTGCTAGCTCAGGATTCGCGGCGTTGACGAAATCGATAATCCCTTGCTTATCGGCATTGCCCGCTAGCTCACCAAGGTAAACATTGCGTACACCAATAATGTTATCGCTAAAGTCGGTAAGCGAGTTCCAAGAGTACTGCGACTCAACTTTTGACGTATCTGCTTTATCGATTGACTCACCAAATGGGTCGGCAATTTTACCGTTACCCACCTCGTCAACAATCGCAATCATGCCGTTAACGAGCTCTTCTACCACGCCCACTTCTGAGCTATAGAAAGTATTACCATCGATACCAGAATTTTTCAGTAACTCACCATAAGCCTTACCGCTTTGACCGTCGTGGCTGATAAGCCATGCGTCATCGAGTGTCTTGGTGTAATCACGAAAGACTTCGGCAAGTCCCATTAAATAATCACGCTCGTTTGGTGTCAGTTCGCTAATGGTTTTAGTGTTGTCGGCAACGCCGTCACCAAATAATAGGTACTCCATAGTATGAAAGCCCTGCACGTCATCATTCCAACCTTTAATGGTCTCAGCATCAAAGCCAGTGCTATTGGCCAGCACAGTCGTTAAATCTGTGGTGTTTAGCGGCCAGCTATCAAGATGTGGATCGATACCCAAGGAGTCAACTGGACCAAAAATATGTGATTCACCTTGCTCCCATGGCTGACGAGCGGCTTTCCACGCCTCTTGCGCCGCTTCTAAATTCACTTGTGTCGGTGTGGCAACGAGAGTCTGCGTCGCTTGCAGCATTGCCTCACCGCGCAGGGCAAGGTTTGAGTACCCCGCTACAATCACCTCATCAGTGAGGTTAGTGACCATCTCAGTAGCCGCAAAAGTAAAACCCGTTTCCGGTACAACAACAGCGGTATCGTCAGAACCTGAGCCGCCACATGCGCTAAGCGTTGAAATAAGGGCGAAGGCTAGCGCTGAGTGAGTAAAATGTTTCATAAAAACTCCATGTATTTTGTTAGTTACTATTTGTTATTTAAAGTGAGAACTGGTAACCAACGCCTAAAGCAAAAAAGTGGGTATCGGCAATAGACGCCACAGCCACCTGCTGTACGCCAGCTTCGGCTTTGATCACTATTTCAGGGATGGGGAAGTAGTTAATACCAGCGCTAATCCAAGTGTTTTCATAGCGTTTTGTAGCAATGCCGGTTTCAACTTCTTTTAGTGGATTTGAATAATCGATATTGGCAAAGACAGTGATTGGCACGGATGTGAACTGACCAAGGTCGACGCCTGCTTCAACGAAGAAGGCTTCAGACTTTGAGCCTAATTGAGCGAAGTTACCCGGCTTAAGGCCTGGAGTGGTTTTGTTAGCTTGCGTAATGGCGTCACTGTCACTCAGCGTTCCGTAAAGATACTGACCACGTAGGATCCATGGGCCTTCAACAAATGCACCTGCAATTGATAGAATTTCAACGCTACCGTCTGCACTTAGCTTGTTGGTTTTATGCCGATTACCACTGGTGTTGCCGTAATAATAGGAAGCGCCAATGGCTGAGCCTGTTTTAAAATTGCCGTAATCGAGGCGAACGACGTAAGCGAGATCATCGCCATTCACATGCTCAAACCGCTTTTGATGCCCTGAGGCCACCCAGTCATAAGTACGGAAATATTCTGAGTTCAAACCACTAACCACTTGGGCTTGATAGTGAAAGTTAGCCATTTCACCAAAAATACCGATGCCGTTTTCATTCCAGACTGTAGGTAACATCGCCGCTTCACTCTTATGGCGTTGCACGGTCAGGTACTGACTAGGCTTATGCAGCATACTAGCGACACCTACAGGTAGATGGATATTACCGAATTTAACCCCAAAGGCATCACTTGGGCGATAGCGGATCTCGGCTTTTTCAATCATCACCTCGCCACCCGCTTCAACTTCAGCTTCAAACTCGCCAAACTCATCGAAACCGTCATATTCTAGCGCGGTGCCTGTGCCACCATGCTCATATTCGATTTCAACTTCCATGTCCCATTGTTCATTAAACTGATAGCCAAACTCAGTCACGATCCGCTCTAGATCAAAACGGCTGCGGCGCTCAGGAGATGTATCCTGTACGTTGTCGTAGTACTCGTCGCTGGTGTAAATCACGCTGCCATATGACTTGAACGAAAACTTGTCCCAGTTACTCGCTGTGCTTGCAGCGTTAGCAGCCTGCAAAACTTGTTGCTGAGTGGCTGCAGCTTGCTCAGTGGTCACTTTTTGCAGCTCAGCTAATTGCAGCAACTGAGTCTTAAGTGCAGCAAGCTCAACTTCTTGCTTGGCTATTGCAGCAGCTAATGCCTCTGGCTCGGTTGCTGACATCGCATTCGTACTGAACACACTCGCGATAGCAATCGCTAACACATTCAACTTGGCATGCTTCGAAATAGATTTCATAAACGGCTCTCATTTTGATCCTGCGCTGTATACCTATCGGTTTTAACCAGCTCCCCTAAATTCGTGGACAAACTAACTCAAATGAGAATGATTTGCATTAATATTTACATATTATCTTTACGACGAGGTTACATTAAAACCCATTAAGCAACAAAAGATACGAGGCGCGCACGAAGTAAACCCCACTTAAATCGGTGCTAAAATGGTGAGTAAGCGCTCACATCAAAAGCAATGATTACAATTGATATTTTTTGGCGTAAGAGTGCCGAAGTACTGCCGATTAACAAATCAGCCAATCTATTTCATGTAGAAAATAGCGATAAATGTGCCCCGTCATCCATAGCTCGATGCAGAAGTCGCACACTTTGGTAAACTAGTGCAAACTAGAACGGTATCTATAAATTAATTGGCTATCAAATAGCTAGCTGAATGACTAGCGACCCTAAGAACAACAGGCCTAACATGTTGATGATGAGTAACAAATAATGGTTGAAACAGTAATTGACGCTGCTAAGGTTGCAGCTAAACCCACTGCAAAAGACAGCAGCAAAGCCACTGGCGTTTCTGCTCGAAAAAAGGCGTTGTTATTAGGCCGCATACTAGGTTTAGCCAGTGAAGATGACTACCGTGCCAGCAATGCTTCAATAGGGGAGCGCGCCAGCTTTAGGGCGCAGAAGCAAGCGTGTCAGTATCAAGAGAACCTTGAAACCATTTACAAAATCGCCATCAGCCACACACCATCCGATGTGACTGGCGTAGATTTAGACCCCGATTGGGCGCATCAGTTTTTTCAATTGGCCGAGCAAATTCATAACCGTAAAATGCAGGAGCTTTGGGGCAGAATTTTAGCGAATGAAATCACCTCTCCCGGCAATTTTAGCCTGCGCACCTTAAGCACGCTGAAACAGTTAACCCATAAAGAGGCGCAGATCTTAGAAAAGGCATTAGGTATGTCGGTGCTGGTGAACAATGAGACTCGGCTCAAGCTTATTATCGGCTTTAAGCATGCCAGTGGCTTGGGGCAATTTTTTAAAAAAGCCACCTCGACCAATATCGGCCTGTCTCAATTTGGCCTGCCCTACTCTAATATTTTGACCTTAGTTGAGGCCGGAGTTTTACATCGCAGCGAACTAGAGACTGGATTGCTTAGCAGTAAGACGCCCATTAGCTTTTCTCTTAGCGAGCAAAAGCTCAAGCTTACCCCAAAAAGCGGCCAACTATTTTTCAGCTATTATCGCTTTACTTCAATAGGCGATGAGCTAGCACAACTCATTCCTTTCAGTACCGATAAAAGCTATATCAAGGCGATGAGAGCACTGTTTGCCCAAGATTTTAAGATTGAATAGCCAGGACTTATTTACCGAGCAACAGCTTAGCTAATGTCACCTTAGCGACTTAGACAAAGCACAAACAAAAATGCGATGCCTATGGGTTTCATAAAGGCATCGCATTGCTTGTTATCATTCATCATTACTCATTCAAAGTAAGGCTAGCTGCTAGCTTTGCCCGTTATCAGCCTTAAAGACAGAAGCTATAGGCAAAATACTCAGTGTCTTTCACAAAGCCTATTTTTTCATAGAGCGCCTGAGCCGATAGATTATCTTTAGCTGTACCTAAGTCCACTCGAACGGCGCCAGTTTGTTTGGCTAAATCGATAGCGCAATCAATTAAGCTATTGGCGACGCCTTGCTTTCGATGTGATGCTGCCACAAACAAGTCGTTTAAGACGATGATTTTACCCAGCGATACCGACGAAAAGGTATGATAATTTAATACAAATCCAATAGGCTTATCTTCTGAGCTATAGGCCACAAACACCGTTGCATCAGCGTTTTGTAAACGCTCACTTAAGTATTTTCGATAGGTAGCGGGTGCCGATGCTTGCTTATAAAAAACCATGTATTGATCAAATAGCATGACCAAGTCATCGAGTTCTTTAATCGAAATCCTTTTTATATTCATCACATTCCTTGGATCTAGTTATTCGTCTCGCATAAACACACTATCGGTATCATCCCTTTTAGCGCAGGGGTTAACAACGTGCTTCACTTTTAGCTAAGGGTTCACATGGGCCTTTACACCGCTTTTTTCAGCTTTTTTGAGTCAATCACCTGAATCGCCGCTAAGTAATCCAGTAATGCACTCACTTGCGTTGCTAGGTCACCTTTGCTGGTATCTATGGTGAGCTCGGCTGCGGTTGGCACTTCATAAGGCGCTGAGATCCCGGTAAAGTTTTTAATCTCTCCTGCACGCGCCTTGCTGTACAAGCCTTTAGGGTCGCGCGCTTCACACACTTCTAATGGCGTCGACACATGCACTTCAATAAACTGACCATTATCGAATAATGCACGCACACGCTCGCGCTCTTCTCGCGTTGGCGAAATAAAGGCTGACAGCACCACAAGGCCTGCATCGACCATGAGCTTTGCCACCTCTCCGACTCGGCGCAGGTTCTCATCGCGATCATCTGCGCTAAAACCGAGATCTTTGCATAAACCATGACGCACGTTGTCGCCATCAAGCAGGTAAGTGTGAAAACCGGCATCAAATAATGCCCGCTCAAGCGCGCCCGCTAAGGTGGATTTACCCGAACCTGACAGGCCTGTGAACCACAATAAGATAGGATTCTGCCCTTTCTGATCCGCGCGAGACTGCTTATCAATACTGTGCTGGTGCCAAACGATATCAGACATAAAAACTCCAAAAAATCTAATCTATACAATACATAGCCAAATGTGCTTCAACATTATAAAAGCGTAAACTGCACACTTAATTCTCTCAAGTACCGGCTTCACACAAGCACTTGCTCATTCAAACACTAGCGCTAATCAAGTATCAGTCTATTCAAGCAAGACCGATTCAAGAGGCTTAAAAGGGAAACAACAACGGAACCAACACCAATACGATTGCCGAATAAAGCAGTGACAAAGGTAAGCCCAGTCGAACAAAATCACTAAAACGATAATTACCTGCGTTATAAACCATTAAGTTAGTTTGATATCCGTAAGGCGAAATAAAGCTGGCACTAGCACCAAATACGACGGCTAAAATAAACGGCCGAGTATCTACGCCATAACTTAACGAAATAGCATACGCTACGGGAAACGACAGCGCTGCAGCGGCATTATTGGTAATCAGTTCTGTCAACAACAAGGTCATGAAGTACACCGCCACAAACGCCGCAAATACCCCATAACCATTAATCGCCGCTAAAATAAATGAGGCGATATCATCGGCAAGTCCGGTTGATAGCATCAAGTTCGCCAAACTTAAGGCGCTACCAACAATGACTACCAGCTCAAACGGAAAACGACGCTTTAGCTCTGAAAGACTCACCGCCCCGATGGATAGATAGCTCATCAAGAGTAAAACCAACCCTTTTACTAACGGCAAAACCCCAGTCAAACTCGCTAAGATGGTCAGTAAAAATCCCGCTAACACCCATTGGCTGCGGCGAGGATCTAGCCTGACACTTAAATCTAAACCACTCACGGCAGCAAATTCAGACGCCAATTTAGTGTTGCTGCTAAAACTGTCACCAGGGGTGATTAACAACACATCGCCCGCTTGCAACTCTATGTCACCTAAACCGCCTTTAAGCGGGTGATGACCACGGCGAATAGCTAATACCGCACCATCAAACTTCTCTCTAAAAGTCGACTCTTTCAGTGAGCGACCAACGAGAGTCGAACTCGGTGCCAATACCGCTTCAATTAAATTTTGTCCCTTGGCTTGTTGCTTACCAAACCATTCAAGGCCATCAAACTGATGTAATAACTCAACCGACTCCACCGCGCCACTAAAGCGCAGCACATCTTCGCTTTGTAATACTAAGTGCGGTGGCACCGGACAGATGCGAATACCACTGCGCTCAAGCTCAACTAAATACAGCTTTTTAAGTGCGCGCAAACGGTTATCTTGCACGCTGTGGCCTATCAATAAGGACTCTTTTGCTACCCGAGCTTCGAGTAAGTAAGGCAAAGCCTCATCGATAGACTCTTCGCGCCTGTCGGGTAACCAATTGGCTAACAGCACCAATAACCCCACGCCTAAGATAACAATAACAATGCCAATGATAGAAAACTCAAAAAAGCCTAACGGTACTAGGCCTGCATTTTCTACAAACGAATTGACGATTAAGTTCGTCGAGGTGCCAATAAGGGTTAGCGTTCCACCTAAAATAGCCGCATAAGATAATGGCAGTAACAGCTTAGCTGGCGCATGGGCTTGGTTACGGCGCACCACACCAATGAGCGAAGCCACCACTGCGGTATTGTTCGTAAACGATGATAGTAGCGCCGTCGAGAAACCTAGCTTAGCCATGGTTGATGCCAGCGATCCCTGCCCCACCACTTGGCTTAACTTGCCTAATAGCGAAGTTTTCTCAAGCGCTGCAGTCGACATGATCAGCAGCACTAGAGTGACTAAACTAGCATTGGTAAAGCTAGCTAACGTGGTTTCAAGCTCCACCATGCCAAGTAAGTAAGTGGTTAACGACGCCATAAAAAATAGCGCTGCAGGTGTCCATAGCCCCGCCATTAAGGCGGCGACTAAGGCAAACAATATGCACGATAACACCCACAAATCGGCCACTTCTAGCCCTCAACCTTGCTAATATCTATCGCTTGCCAGTGAGGATATTGCTTGCGAATTAACGCATTAAGCTCAAGCTCAAAGTCACTGTATTGCTGCGCAGTTTTAAGCTCTTTAGAGCTCGATACCGCCATGACTGCAGCCACGGTCGCGTTAGATAAACGATCGATTAAGATCATGCCGCCGGTATCGCGGATTAAGGTGTATGGGTCAATGGCAATCGACTCATTAAGCTCAAGCGTGACTCGCGCCATGTCATTGAGGCCAACAGCATTACTGTCATTGCGATCTAGAGTATTAATATCGACCACGTATTCAATTTTCACCACGCTGGCTTGCAGCTTTTTACCTGCAACTTTCAGATCATATAGCTGGCCTAGCTGCAATGGCTTTTCATCCATCCAAGCGATATCGGCGCTGACATGGTTAGCCAGTGCTGGTGCGTTGTCGACTTGCGATAACAGATCGCCCCTTGAGATATCAATTTCATCTTCTAGGGTTAAGGTCACCGCTTGGCCAGCGATGGCTTGCTCAAGATCGCCATCAAACGTCACGATACGAGCAACTTTACTGCGCTTACCCGATGGCAGTGCCACCAGCTCGTCACCAACGTTAATCACTCCCGATGCCAGCGTGCCTGAAAAGCCGCGAAAATCGAGATCGGGGCGCTGCACATATTGCACAGGAAAACGCACAGGTAGGCTGTTAAGCTCACGGCGAGTATCGATTGCTTCTAACAGCTCTAGCAACGTGCCACCGCTATACCAAGGCGTTTGACTGCTGGCATCAACCACGTTATCACCTTTAAGGGCTGACAACGGCACATAGCGAATATCAATATCACCTAACTGCTCGGCAAAGGCGGCAAACTCGGCGCGAATGTTATTAAAGACTTTTTCATCAAAGCCCAATAGATCCATCTTGTTGATAGCAACAACAAAGTGGCGAATACCTAGCTGTGAAGCGATAAAAGCATGACGGCGAGTTTGGGTTTGTACCCCATAGCGCGCATCGACCAAAAGCACGGCTAAGTCACAGGTAGAGGCGCCCGTGGCCATGTTACGCGTGTACTGCTCATGGCCCGGCGTATCGGCAATAATAAACTTACGCTTATCACTGGAAAAGTAACGGTAAGCCACATCGATAGTAATGCCCTGCTCTCGCTCTGCTTGTAAGCCATCAACCAACAAGGCTAAATCAATCTCTTCACCTGTGGTGCCAAGCTTTGCACTGTCACTTTTTAAACTCGCAAGCTGATCTTCATAAATTTGGGCGCTGTCATGTAACAAACGTCCAATCAAAGTACTTTTGCCGTCATCAACACTGCCGCAGGTTAAGAAGCGTAATAGCCCTTTGTGCTGTTGCTGTATCAGGTATTCTTTAACACCTAAATCTTCAAGTTCTGCCGCCAGGCGCGCGTTATTATTTACTGCTTGATTCATAATGATTCCTTAGAATTCTTAGTCCACATTCATCCCAGATGACATGCGTTTAGAAATAGCCCTGACGTTTTTTCAGTTCCATTGATGCACTTTGATCTGAATCGATAAGCCTACCTTGGCGCTCACTCGAACGGGTCAGTAGCATCTCTTCAATAATCTTCTCTAAGGTGTCAGCTTCTGAATGCATCGCACCTGTTAGCGGGTAACAACCTAAGGTTCGAAAACGCACTAATTCCTCTTTCGGCTGCTCGCCCTGTGCAAGTGGCATTCTGTCGTCATCAACCATAATCATCATGCCATCACGCTCGACAACCGGACGTTTCTGGGCAAAGTACAGCGGCACTAGCTGGATGTTTTCTTGATAGATGTACTGCCAAATATCCAGTTCAGTCCAGTTAGATAACGGGAACACGCGAATACTTTCGCCCTTATTCACCGCACCATTATAGGTACGCCATAACTCTGGACGCTGATTTTTAGGGTCCCAAGTATGGTGCTTATCGCGGAACGAATAGACGCGCTCTTTAGCACGCGACTTTTCTTCATCACGGCGTGCACCACCAAAAGCAGCGTCAAAGCCGTACTTATTTAGCGCCTGCTTTAACCCTTGGGTTTTCATGATGTCAGTATGCTTAGCACTGCCATGCTCAAATGGGCTAATCCCCATCTCTAAGCCTTCAGGATTTTTATGTACTAATAATTCAAAACCAAACTCTTTCGCCTGCTCGTCACGAAAGGCGATCATCTCTTTAAATTTCCAGTCAGTATCGACATGAAGTAAAGGGAAGGGGATTTTTCCTGGGTAGAACGCTTTGCGAGCCAGATGAAGCATCACAGAAGAGTCCTTACCGATGGAATACATCATGACTGGATTATCAAACTCAGCCGCCACTTCACGAATGATTTGAATGCTCTCAGCTTCCAGTTGTTGCAAATGGCTTAACTCTTTCGCGGCCATGCTAATTCTCCGTATTCTTCAATCAATTATTTTGTTATTACGCCCAACTCAAGATCATTGAATTAGCCGGGCAGTTACGTTTAGGCGTAGCTTATTTAAGTTGTGCGGCTAACTCAGTGCTATTGAGCTGGCTATTATTTTTAGGCGTATACCAATTTAAACTATCGGCGAGCTCAACCACTTCACCGATTACCATCAACGCTGGCATCACTAAGTCTGGGTGATTGGCTAGCTCATCAATATTGCCGAGAGTCCCTACAAAAGTTTGCTGATCTGCGGTGGTGGCTTTCGATACGATAGCCACTGGCGTGTCAGCATTTCGACCCGCTCCGAGTAAACCTTGCTTTATGATGCCTGCGTTTAATATGCCCATGTAAATAACAAGGGTATTATTCGGGTTTGCATAGCCTTGCCAGTCCATAGGACGGCTCTCAAGTTTGCAGTGGCCGGTAATAAAGCTCACCCCTTGGGCATAATCTCTGTGAGTTAACGGAATACCGGCATAGGCTGCAGTGCCGCTAGCCGCGGTGATGCCGGGGACAACTTCAAATTCGACGCCAGCGGCAACAATCGTCTCTAGCTCCTCACCACCACGTCCAAAAATAAACGGGTCGCCGCCTTTTAAACGCACTACATTTTTACGAGTGTAGGCCTTTGTTACCAGCAACTGATTAATCTCGCTTTGGGCGGCGCTATGCTTACCTGCACGCTTTCCCACAGCAATCTTCTCGGCATGCTTAGGAATAAGCGCAAGAATATCATCACTCACTAATGCATCATAAAGTACGGCATCGGCACTTTGTAGCACGCGATAGGCTTTTACCGTCAGTAAATCGACGTCACCAGGTCCAGCACCCACTAGCCATACTTTGCCTAATTCGGCTTGACCGGGTAAAGCTACAATCTCCATCACGCTACCTCACTCTATTTCGTTATGTTGAAATATAGCGGGCTGCTTATTCCATAATAAATAGATATTTATTACTCGTTATAACTTTTTGTTATTTGAATGATTTTCAATAGCGTACTACTCAAACCGAAATACCGCTAACCAACTGTATAATAAGGAATAAAAACATTTGCTGTGACCGAGGCGCTGAATATGGTTTTCTCCTAGCTCATTTTTAGCACTAAGTTATTGCATTTAGATCTAGTTAGGCGTCACGAAATCAAGTAGATAAACAACCCGCCGTACAGGCTCGCAGCTCACACCATCAGAAGTGTCTTTGTGTTACATGACTGCTCTATAGCTGTTAAATCTATATGCAGCTAGGTAGAATCCTGCACAAATAACAAAATGCTGCATATTGATCTACCAAATTTCAGGGAAAGTTATGAACAAACTTAGTGCGCTATTCATACCGCTATGCGTGTGTTGCTCATTTACGCTTTACGCTGCCGATACACAAAGCAGCAATGCGAATATAGAAGTCCAGCCAAAGAAAGAAAGGTCATTAGTCGATAAGCGGATCTCAGAGGAAAGCGCCACCGGCGATCTCCCCTATGTCATCACACCGCATAAAGTGAACTACATTTTGCCCGTGACTTATAGCGCCTCACCCAATATGGCTCCCTTTGCAGAAGAAGCCGCTGAGCACCCATTTGGTTTAGATAACATGGAAGCTAAGTTTCAAATCAGCTTTAAGTTTCCGCTTTGGCATAATGTATTTGGTGATAACGGTCATCTGTTTGCGGCCTATACCAACCAGTCTTACTGGCAGGTATACAATAAAGAGATCTCGTCCCCCTTTAGAGAGACTAACCACGAGCCAGAGATCTTTATGCTGTTTACCAACGATTGGCAGCTAGGACCGCTGACCAACTCTTTTTGGGGACTCGGTGCAGTGCATCAATCTAATGGGCAGTCTGGCCCTAAGTCTCGCAGCTGGAACCGTTTGTACGGCATGATGGTATTTGATAATGGTCCCTTCGCATTTGAAGCCAAGGCATGGTGGCGTATTCCTGAAGATGAAAAAGAGACGCCCAGCTCACCACGAGGCGATGATAACCCCGACATTACTGATTATATGGGAAATGTAGAGCTCACTGGCGTATACGGACTCGATGAACATAGATTCACCTTAATGGTGCGTAACTACATTCAAAAACCTAACTATGGCGCAGTCGAGTTTACTTGGAGCTATCCGATTTTGGGTAACTTAAGACTTTATACTCAATATTTTAATGGCTACGGTGAAAGTTTAATCGACTACAATGTACATAACCAACGCATAGGTATCGGGGTTTCGATTAACGATATTTTGTAGTCATCACCTTGTCATTCACGCCTTTTATCGTGGGTTATTAACGGTAAGGCTCGATACCAAAAAACATCTATAGCAGGCTCTATATCGCGCCGAGCCTGCATTAAAAAGGATGGAATATGAGCTTGAGCTTTAAGGGTACCGTTAGCATTTTTGCTATACTCATTTGCGTGAGTGGAGCGCAGCTGATCTATCTGTCCCTCCCCTCTCGCCCCTATTTACACACGCTTAACCACAGACAATATCGGCAAGATATTAACGCTTTTGTTGATTCAATTAAGCAGCACTCAGCCTTTGCCGCTATGGACCCTAAACGCATCAAGGCAATCACTCAGGCCAGCAACAAGCTACTCAAGTCTGCCACTATCAGTAACTCCACCTACAGATTAGAGCAGCACCTTCAGCAAGTACTCACCGAGCTTAATGATCCTAGCGCCGCAGTGCAGCTACCGGCTAACACCAAGGACAGTTCGCTTCGGCTACCGTTAGATATACTTTTCGATGGCCAATACTGGCAGGTATTTAACCTAGGCGGTGTAATGCTAGATCCTGATTTTCCTTATCTAACTCATATCGATGGATTACCCATGAGGCGCTGGGTACAGGCAAGCCAAGCTTACCTAGCAGATTCGATAAAGCTATCGCCTCAAGCACAAAGCCAATGGATAAAACAGATAGCAAGATTAAGAATTGATATTGGCCTTCGCAGTAACGATGAAACCATTATGACCTTTAGTAATGGCGACACTAGCGTGCAGCATGCTATCGAGCTAACAAGAGAGGAGGAGCAGTACCATAATGTGAGCTCAGAGATAAATATCCGCGCCGAAGCAACGACAACGACAACGACAACCATAACGTCGGCCGAGAATAGCCAACAACACAGCACTTTACGCCTGAGCGAACAGCTTGATTCTGCCACGATAAACGCACTCTCAAACCAGTTAGCGACGCGCAGCGCTGAGCCTACATCGCCGCTCGTTATCGATATCCGCGCAATCAAACAACCTCAGCCATTATTTATGGCTTGGCTGCAGACTCATTTCGGCGAAACAGATAAGCCACAACATATCGGTATATTACAATACAAGCGCTTTGCCACGTTCAGAGCGGATCGCCTGCCAAAGCGTTATATCCCCATTTCACAGCTGAGTTTTTTTGAGCAAGCCGATCTTAAAAATCAAGGCTTTGATATCAAGCTAAGCCCATCGTCAGTTTTTAGCGATTATCTGGTTCGTAAACTCAGTCCAAATGACAATTCCCAGCCGCATCTAAAGCAACGCCTTAGTGAGCCACATAAGCTTATTTTATTAGTCGATTCCAGCTGTGAACAAGAATGTGAATGGATAGCGCTCGCATCGCAGCAATGGCCAAGCGTTGAACTCTTTGGCGAAACCACTCGCGGCAGCTTAAGCCCTCGTTATCACGTGACTTTGCCCAATAGCGGTATTGAGCTGCAATTTAGCCAAGGAGTCATTTATGCCTCTAATGGTCGGCTAGTTTCAGGTGTTGGGTTAGCTCCTGCTATGCCGCTCAACTCGCTGGCAGTTAACGATAACAATGTCGCCAAGCTTATCGCTGCGCAAAAAAGTGAGCATGATAACGCCTCATCAAAAGGGGCTCTTGCCATCGTTACCCTTGAAAAACATTAAGCCCGCAGTGTCGGCAAGTACAAATTTAGCGTTATTTTTCTCTGAAAATAGGCGAATGCATTCCATCATCAGGCTAACTAAGGTATAAGAGCCCAATGAAAACCCCAAAACGACTCCAACCTCTGGTTGATGAAGGACTAATTGACGAAGTAATTCGTCCATTAATGAGCGGCAAAGAAGCCGATGTGTACATTGTTAGATGTGGCGACGATGTTCGCTGTGCCAAAATTTATAAAGAAGCTGATAAACGCAGCTTTAAGAAAGCCGTCGAATACCGAGAAGGACGTAAAGGTCGTAACTCTCGTCGCACAAGAGCGATGGAGAAAGGCTCAAATTACGGCCGCCAGGAGCAAGAACAAGCTTGGCAAAATGCCGAGGTCGATGCACTGTTTCGTTTAGCTTATGCAGGCGTGCGTGTGCCTCAGCCTTATGGTTGTTTCGACGGTGTACTACTGATGGAGCTCATAACTGATGAAGCCGGATACGTAGCACCACGACTCAATGACGTTACTCTGACAGAAGAGATGGCGATAGCACACCATGCTAAGGTGATGAAAGACGTGCAGCGTATGCTATGCGCAGGCCTTATTCACGGTGACTTGTCCGAGTTTAACGTACTACTCGACCATACCGGGCCGGTGATTATTGATTTGCCTCAAGCGGTCGATGCCGCTGCCAACAATAACGCTAAGCGCATGTTACTGCGTGATGTGAATAATATGACCCAGTATTACGGTCAATTTGCACCGTCACTGCTCAATAGTAAATATGCCCAAGAGATGTGGCTTAAGTTCGAGTCTGGCGACTTGTTACCCGATACCGAGCTAACGGGTGAGTTTGTTGAGAGCGAGCAAAGTGCCGATATTGAGGCGGTGCTAGCCGAGATCCAAGCCGCTTTTGAAGAGGAGCAAGATAGAAAAGCGCGGATCCAGGGTGAAACGGAAGATGAGTTTTAATCCTCATCCGTATAACTAAGCTAGTTAAGCTGATATTTATCAAATAAAAATCCCTGCAGTGTCGCCATTGCAGGGATTTTTGCTGTGCCTTGGTGATCGTCGTAAAAGCACTGCACTTCTACTTTGAACAGGGGGTTCGAGCTTTGGAAGAGCAGTGCCTGTGCTAGATTTTGTTTCTAGATTTTCGCTTTCATTAGATTTATAGCCTGTTGCTGAATGTGCGAACACTTCAGTGACACGGCACGGCTTTTGATTTCGTAAGAAGTGTCCCTGTAGCCTCTACGACAGCTTCCCTGCTGTCGAAGGTCACTGCCGTATTCACACCTCAGCATTCATCTCATTGAATTAGCTTCTCTAATTGCAGCTAACTCACTTTTGGACAAAAGCTATTCACCACGAAGGACACGGAGCGCTACGCTACACGAAGAAAAGCAACTGCTAGAACAATAACAACAGTAAAAGACTGGCATCCAACATTTAGATCTTTTTCTTTACGCTCTTCTCCGTGACCTCTGTGAAAGCGAAGCGCTTCGTGGTGAGATTAGTGCTTTTTAAAAGTATATTGATACGCCATAATCGCTTGGTGATCACACATACTTTCAGCGTTCGCTAACTCGTTTCTGGACACCAAAAGTTAGTTGGAGCTTGCAGCTCGACAAGCCTTTAAAGCGAAATCAAACTTCGTTTGATAATAAAGCCCACAAAGACTCGATATATTTTTGGCTGAGAGTGGCATCCAACAAAAGTGGTTCCAATGGCCTGCGGCCAGCGTATGTGCAGACACTGTCGTGACACGCAGCGAGTCCATCCCTGGAAGCTCGGCCATGACGTCCATGTCATGGACGGTCACGGCCGTATCTACACTTGGTTAGAACAGCATAACCTTGGCATTTAGAGTTTTGATTAAAGGTCTAGCTCGTTTTTGGACAGAAATCAGTTAGAGTCAAAGCTCTTAAAATGATGACTCTCATTAAGGAATGTATGGCAAGCTGATATACGGTAACGCCTCAATAAGCGGACTAAAATGGTGGGTTATAATGTGTAGCAAAGCGAAACCTAACCCACTGTTTTAGTTCCGTTTAATTGACTTATTAGCAAGCTACACCGTTTTATTAACTAATTTTGAAAATTTATTGTTCTTGATTTGCCACCTAGCAATTTCACCAAACTGACCAGGAAGATCTTTAAAAATATGTGCTGTCCTAGGACTTATAACAGGGCTCATATCTGATACTGGAACATCATATTTTATTAGCTCAGGCCTAAAGTTAAACCCCCAGTTTGATATAGCAGAAAGCGATAATGAAATATTAGTGTTTTTAACTTTATTAAAAATACTAATTTGGTTTTCAATAGATGTTCTTTCACCGAATGTAATTGATTTTATACACTCACTTGGAAGGTCCATAACATATATTGGATATTTAGGCTTTGCATTGACCATAACGCAATTAACAAGTGGTCTTGCAATTCTTACTTCTTGTTCATATTCCCAGTCTTTCGGTTTAATACATAACTCTGAAAGCCTTATTGGCTCCTCAGAATCAGCAAAAAATGAATAATCTTTTATTGCTCTATTTTTTCTGTAATCAATTTCAAATAGACCTTCGAAAAATTCATGATCTCTATCGAATTCAATCATGACTCCTGCATATTCTTCTGCATAATGTGACCACATAAGAACTGAACTTGGGTTTTTAGTTAAACATAAGATTCCAATTGAATTATCTAAATCATTCCTAATAGTTCTCGCAGTATCATCGTTACAGGTAGGAGACTTAAAATCATAAGGTAGCTCTCCTACAGGAGGAACACGTGCAGGACTCATTAAGTCGAATCGCATATCCAAATCTTGTTTATCTAAACCTTCAGGGATATTTATTTCAGGCAATAGCTCAAATGGATCGTTAAAAGCACTAGGCTGTGTAAGTCTAATGTGGCCTTCTAAAATTTTAAAAAGTGTATCTACAGAAACATATTTATATAGACCCATTAAACCTCCGATACTGCGAGCTTGCTAACGTCTTAGTATTTGTACGTTGCGCTGTTTGCAGGGCACAAATCGCTTGTTGGACTTGGCCGCTGCCACATCCAGATTAGTTGGTACACTTCATGCAATAGGGATTTGCTTTTTTTGATGCTGAGACTGGGCTGTAGAGCAGGTCGACAACTGATATCGAGTAGATTGTAAGCTTTTCATTCAAATTCCTTTCTCATACTTGTGTTCCTTCACATATCTTTAAGTCTAACTGATTCAAAGTCGGTTAGACACTCAATTGAAGCTTATTTAGGCTCCGCGCAGCGGCTTAGTTCAACGCCTTGCTAAGCGGATAAAAATGGTTGGCTATAATCGCGAAGCGATGGCCAACTGTTTTTATTCCGTTTAAGCAACTTGTTAGGTGAATTACCGCGAAAGGTGATCCATTATAAACGTAACGACACTATGAGAAACATTTACAGCTAGCCGTGCTTCATACTCTGTAATTTGTGGCGGAGTAACACCACGACCATGTGCAGATCCTATGTGCGAACGAAATGCGCCAACACCATCAATTATGGATGTAATACCAGTAAGAATTTTCTTCTGATCATCGCTAAGCTGAGTATTGGCATTTAATGTCAAATCTTGTCGTACGGTTTGCCAAAGAGGTCCAATATTCATCTTAGGTGGCATAGTTAAAGAATGACGTTCAATATAGTGTTTCAATACTGCTTCGATTATTGAACTTGAAGCAGTTATTGAAGCATGAGGATCAGTATTAATATTTTGCAATGCTCGATCAAACTCAATTTCTATAGAGGCAAAGTCACCATTTTTCAGATAGTCCTCTAAGGTTTTACTTGCTACTGTAGAGCCTGATTTTATTACGTAACCATTTGGCTTATATGTAAGATTATTCCTTGCTAATGAAGAAGTAATACGGTCTCGACCTTCTTGTAAAGTAGCTTCTACTTGAGCATTAGCGAAAAGTGATGAAGGGGACTCTCTATCCATAAAGTTTTGTATAACCAACCCTAATATTTGCATCGCATCTATATCAGGATCTTGATTACACCGCATAAACCAGTTGGTACATTTTTTTTCACAATTACCTTCCGGCACATCACCAGGTGCACCTGACTCCATAAATAATGCATTAAGTTTACTGTGGCTGTAATAGTCAGCAGCAATAACACTTGAAACAGCACCAATAACTGAGTTTGGAATAATATCGTTCAATGTAACTCCTTTCACCTAACGCCCACAATAAGGGGCTGATTAATAGTTTGCTAAAATGTGAAGCGGAGCGAAACCGAGCAAACTGTTAGCAGTCCCGCTTTATTTGCCTTGTTATGTTTCGCCTTTACCAAACCTTCGAAAAAGATATTTAAGTAGAAATATACTTGCAGATATTCCGAATACCCATAAACTCAAAACCCCAACTACAATTACTGTCGGGCCACTTGCAACTGAAAATAAACCGCAGTCATAACCACAAGTAGCACTTCTGTAGCTTGATAAAATAATAAATAAAGCGCTTAAACCAATTGTCATGGAATAGATTATTTTTTCTTTCCGGGTAAACAACTTTTCCATAAGTTAACTTTGATCCAAAGAAACATAACGCCTTACTAAGCGGCGCGAAATAGTTGGCTAAAATGTACGAGGAACGAGTGCTAGCCAACTGTTTAGCGTCCGTTTGAGTAACTTGTTAGTGCTTCTGTAATACTTTGCTAGATAATAACTCAATCTGTTTAACCACTGCTTGTGGCTCTACAAAAAATA
>NZ_JBRILQ010000060.1:0-22341 GCF_052977045.1 Shewanella sp. 125m-7 | reverse complement strand
AGTGCGTTGGAATAAATTGCGTGATGCCGACAGGGATGTCGGCGTAGCTTTCGCGGGGCAGGATGCCCCATCGGAAGTAAACCTGGGGTCAGAGTAAAATAAACTCTTCACTGCTTTGTACTCTGCTAACCATAACCTCACAGTTACCAGGTTCACCCAACCATACAGAGAACACCATTTCTCCATCGAAGTTGCCGAAGTGCGTTGGAATAAATTGCGTGATGCCGACAGGGATGTCGGCGTAGCTTTCGCGGGGCAGGATGCCCCATCGGAAGCGTTAGCAATTTATCCATAAGCATGAGGATCAACAACTTCGTCGGGGCGCTGGGGGTTTGTTAAGGGGGACAAGCGCTTTCCCCCTTGGCTCGGGTGTGGGCGAAGCGCCACGATGTTAATTGTTAGACGCAGTCTAACGTAAGCTCAAGCGCAGCTTGGTACTCTTATTGTGGGATGGAATTCCACGACTTTAGTTGTTAGACGAAGTCTAACTTAGAGGTCAGGCGCAGCCTGATGCATTACCAATGTGGAGCGAAGCACCACGACCCTTTATCAAACGAAGTTTGATTACTAACAATTGTTAGACAAAGTCTAACTCACCAAAGTCCAACTTTGCTGACGCCTGAGCAAAGTTGGACTTTGGTGACGCCTGAGCAAACCCCAAAACTTTAGCTAAACTAAAACAATCCATAAAACAAAAGGATTTGTTTATGCCTATCGCCTGTGTCGCCACCCGTGCCAGCTACGGTGTCCAAGCCCCTGCTGTACAAGTCGAAGTCCACCTTAGCAACGGACTGCCCGCATTCAACCTCGTAGGACTGCCCGAAGCCTCGGTCAAAGAAGCGAAAGAGCGAGTGCGTAGCGCACTCATTAATGCAGGGTTTGAGTTCCCGATGCGCCGCATCACAGTTAACCTTGCACCAGCAGATTTGCCAAAACATGGTGGCCGCTACGATCTACCTATCGCCATCGGTATTCTCGCGGCCTCAAAACAAATTCCACTCAACTCTATCGAACAACATGAGTTTGTCGGTGAACTGGCGCTATCTGGCCATGTTCGCTATTGCCAAGGCTTGCTACCAGTCATCGTCGATGCCAGTAAACAAAACACCACCTTAGTACTGCCGGTGGATAATCGAGAAGATGCCGAACTTGTCGGCTTTGAAAAGGTGCTATTTGCTACTCACCTGCAATCTCTCGCCGCCTACCTGCACGGCCAATCACAACTGCCCAGTATCGACCTTAATCTTGAATGGCTGAGCCAAGATAAAACTGAACCGCTATCTTGTATGAGCGAAGTCGTGGGGCAACATCAAGCAAAACAGGCGTTAGAGATAGCCGCCGCTGGCAACCATAATTTGCTGATGCTTGGCCCTCCTGGCACAGGTAAAACCATGTTGGCCAGCCGCATGATGCAGTTACTGCCACGCCTAGCTTATAGCGAAGCCTTAGAGGTCGCTGCGATTCACTCGGTTGCCGGGCACAATATTAAGCCCGATAACTTTTATCGACGTCCTTTTAGGAGCCCACACCATACCTGCTCGGCAATCTCTTTGGTGGGCGGCGGTGCCCAGCCTAAACCCGGCGAAATATCCTTGGCCCATAGAGGCGTGCTGTTCTTAGATGAAGTAGCCGAGTTTCCCCGAAAAGTGCTCGATTGTTTGCGTGAACCAATGGAGACAGGTGAGGTGAGTATTTCGAGAGCTGCGGCAAAGTTGACCTTTGCCAGTCGATTTCAGTTAATCGCTGCGATGAATCCAAGCCCTTGCGGTGACGCGGACAACGGTAGATCCAGTAATGAGCAGATCCAGCGCTACCTGTCGAAGTTATCCGGGCCGTTTATCGACCGATTCGACTTAACCATAGACGTGCCTAAACTGCCATTAGGTGCACTCAATAGCCACAACAACCAGGCCGAAACCAGTGCCACGATAGCTAAACGCGTACAACAAGCGCGCGAGACGCAACTCGCTCGCTCTGGCGTACTCAACAGCGAACTATCGGGTAAACAGCTAAAACAAGATGCTAACTTTGATGATAAAGACCTGATTTTTTTAGAGCAAAGCGTTAATCAACTCGGCTTATCGGTGCGCAGCTATCATCGTTTACAGCGTGTCGCACGTACTATCGCCGACTTACAACAACAATCCAATGTTAGCCGCTCTCACATCGCTCAAGCCTTAGGCTATCGCGCCATGGATCGATTGCTCGCCTCATTATCGAGGCAATAACCTCTCCTCATTTGTGGTAATCACCACAGATTTACCAGAGAAAAATGATAAGCCATTAATTTAATAAGGATTAAAAATAACGGCAACGAGCCCAAACCAATGATCTGCTTTGAGCTTGATATGAGTAACTGCGATATTGACTGATAAATTCAATAGATTGAAAAAAGCACAAATAAGATACATGTTAATATCGGCATAAATAAGTTGATTCAAACCGCAGATTACAGTAAATTCCGCCAGCTTCGTTAACGCGATGATATTGAAGTAGCAAACATTTATTTACTTAGATCCTACTTAGCCAGCGCTTTTATAGCATTAGTGCCTACAAGAGCAACCTTGTATAACGCGGCTGAAAATAGTAACGAGCTGTTTGCTCACCATCCCTACCAGCTAATCACAAGCTAATGGCTATCATCTTTTATTTAATATTTTCTTATAGTTAGTAAATCATAGCCATGCCGCGTAAATTTAAATATAACAGTCAATATGCCGTGAAATCCCTTGCTGCGGGGCTCATTTTTATCGCATTGCTGGCAACGTCTCTTGGTTTAAGCCATTACCAACTCACTCGCCAGCTTACCGCTGTGGCCGTACAACTGGATAATGAGTATCAAACTCGCTTGATCGCTGCAAAAACGCAGATGAAAGCAGTGCAAGCAATGCTCAATAAAGAACGAGAAACACACTGCTCTGAAGCAGCCATAGATTCGCTGAAACAGAAGCTGTTCGAACAAAGTGACCAACCTGTTCCCTGGGTTAAATTTAATGATGAAAAACTTATCTGCTCGGCAATTGGCCGCAGGCCAGTTCCTAAAGGTAGTCGGCTATTAAGCCGCGATATAGACGGCCACGCGCTGTTTGATGGCGAGGACAACCGTACCTTTAACAAACAAAGAACGATTTATGCTAGCGCGGCAAGCAGCACTGCTCATATATTTGTGCCTGTACAATCGGCTGATGCTATCAACACTATTTTAGCCAATTGCCAAGTCTGTGGTGGCATCGATATCAAGGTGAATGGCCATGATTGGGTAAGCCGTAATACAGATTGCAATCCATTTTCCAGTATCAAATATCAAGCCGAAAATTCTAACTTTGAATATACGTTAACTGCCAATGAAACCGCTAGAAACCAGCTTTGGTTAACCATTTTTCTGTTACTGCTGATCCCGGCGGCGCTTTTCGCTTGCACGCTATACCTGTTTCGCGAACGCATATTTAAATTTTATTGGCACCGTCGCTTCGCCTCAGCATTAAAAAATGGAGCCTTTTACTTAGCCTATCAGCCCATTATCGATACTGATAACAAACAAGTCTTTGCTGTAGAAACGCTATTAAGGTGGAAAAAAGCCAACGGAGAGTGCAGAGACACCAGCAGCTATATAAAAATACTTGAACAAGATTCCATTATGCAGCACCTGACTCAGTGGATGATAAGCACAGCACTGAGTGAACTGAAGTCTTTACTCAGAAGTAACCAAATTGCCAGATGCAGTATCAACATCAGTGCCAAGCAGATTGAGCAGGGCAATATACTCGCCTACCTGCAATATTTGGCTAACAATGGTCATCCGATCGATCAGTTATGCTTTGAGCTAACTGAGCGTCAGCCTGTTGAATGTTGGCAAGTAATGCATGAATTTATTGCAGGCTGCAAGCAGCTGGGCTGCCGGTTTAAACTTGATGATATGGGGGTCGGTTATGGTGGCGGTATGCTTATACAACAATTGGAGTTCGATTGCCTAAAGATTAATAAAGCCTTCACCAAAATACTCTCAACTGAAAACAGCCAGCCATTAGTGATCCGCTCGTATGCCACTATGGCTAAAGAGATGAATGTTTCTCTTATCGCTGAAGGGGTTGAAACCCAGGAGCAAGCCGAGCAACTTAACAAGCTCGGGATTCATTTACATCAAGGCTGGCTCTATTCAAAAGCCTTACCCGCAACGGAACTCAGAGCTTACCTTCTCAATCATTAAAATAAGAATCTAAGCCCTGGCATTGCTGGGGCTTAGCCTGTAGTGGTGACGATTTTTCATAAACAGGTATCACTCATGCTGGCAATTAATCACAAACGTCCCCTAAGCACTAATAGACTGCACCGTTAATCGTCGAAATTTAACATCTAGATTGAGACCAACCCTGACAACGAGTACTATAAGTCTCCAATTTTTTTCTTGAGGTTGTTAATGGGCGCGATAGTGTCACGCATTAGGGGAAGCTTTGCCTTCTTGTGTTATTTTATTAACACGCTATTTTGGGTCACTCCAATATTAATCATGAGCATTTTTAAGCTCATTCCTTTACCTGTGACTCGCAAGGCCTGCACCTACTTCCTCGATTTTTGTGCCAGTGCTTGGATCAGCGTCAATGGCGTTATAGAGAACCAGTTACATCCAATCAAGCTCACTGTTGAAGGTGATACAGAGCTGTCTACCAAAGAGTGGTACATGGTTATCGCTAACCACCAGTCTTGGGTAGATATCCTAATTTTACAGCGAGTTTTGAACCGTAAAATCCCCTTCTTAAAGTTTTTCTTAAAACAAGAACTGATCTTTGTGCCCGTGCTTGGGCTAGCTTGGTGGGCGCTCGACTTTCCTTTTATGCGCCGCTACAGCACCGCACAATTAAAGAGAAACCCTAAACTACGCGGCAAAGATATCGAGATCACTCGTAAGGCTTGCGCTAAATTCAAGAATAAACCCGTCAGTGTAATGAACTTTGTTGAGGGCACCCGCTTTCATCCTAGTAAACACAATAAACAGAACTCACCTTTTTCTCACCTGCTTAAGCCTAAAGCTGGCGGAATGGCTTTTGCACTTTCAGCGATGGGCGAACACATCGACAAATTAGTCGACGTTTCTATCTATTATCCCGGTAAAGTTCCGACCTACTGGGAGTACATTAGCGGCCAAGTAAAAGAAGTGAGAGTTCATATAGCGGTTAATAATATTAGCGATGAACTGCGCGGTGATTATATTAAGGACCGTCAGTTTAAAATTCAATTCCAGCAAGAGTTAAACCTTATCTGGCAACAGAAAGATCAGGTACTAGCCCAATTAGCACAAGCAGAAAACACCCGAGAAGAGGCATAAGAGCAAGATGTTAAACTTTTTACCTGCACCTATCTTATATTTTATAAGCACCCTGTTATTGATCATTAATACGGCTTTATGGGCATCACTGATCAGTATTGGTGGCATCGTTAAACTGCTACTGCCATTTACCCCTGCCCGCATTGGCTTAACCCATGTCATGAATCGCTTTATGTGGGCCTGGGCCAGCTGTAATGGCGGCATTTTGTATCTACTTGCTGATATTGAATGGGATATCGAGGGGCTAGAGAACCTCGATAAGAACAGTTGGTACCTACTGATCAGTAACCACCTCAGTGGTTTTGATATTGCGGCGCAAACTTATGTGTTACGTAACCATATTCCCATGCTCAAGTTTTTTCTTAAAAAAGAGCTTATGTATGTGCCGTGCTTAGGCTTGGGTTGCTGGGCACTGGATATGCCCTTTATGAGCCGTACTAGCCCAGCTAAGTTAAAGAAAAACCCTAAGCTCAAGGGTAAAGATTTAGCCTCGACTCGCAAAGCCTGTGAAAAATTTAAAACCATGCCTACGTCTATCATCAACTATGTTGAAGGCAGCCGTTTCACCGAAGAAAAGCATGCGCGCCAAGACTCCCCCTACCGCTATCTATTACGCCCTAAAGCTGGCGGCATCGCCTTTGCCCTTTCGGCAATGGGTGAGCAGTTCACCAATGTCCTCGATGTGACGGTTCTTTACCCTGAAGTATTTAAAAAAGATGCCTTATATGAAGTAATGCATGGCCGCATGAAGAAGATTGTCGTGCGCGTAAAAGTACTACCTGTGCCTGAAGTGGATAATAAGCGTTATTTTTCTGAAGCTGCTTACCGCGTCGACTTTCAACGCTGGCTCAATGGGCTTTGGGAAAGGAAAGATGAAGAGATCCACCAATTGATGCTTAAGCATAATGCTTCTAATGAGCATATTGTGCATAAGAGTCAAGACCATCAATAGTTAAGCTTCTTACGATCAGTATCAAGCCCAATAAAAAAGGCCGCATTTAACATGCGGCCTTTTTTGGATTGTGTCGCAGAAGCAATTAAGCTTGTACACGCTTTACGTGCTGAACCCAGCCTTCAGGCCCTTGAATATGGCCTTTTTGGATCTCAGTTAACACTTTATAAATTCGCTTAGTGTGCTCACCTACTTCGCCGTTTCCAACCGTGACGATGCGGTTATCTTCAAAGATATAAGAGCCTACTGGCGAAACGACAGCAGCTGTACCAAAGCCCCCCGCTTCAATAATCTCACCCGACTCGATGTCACTAATAAATTGATCCAGCATCACTGTCTCTTGGCGTACGCCGCAGCCCAGTAACTCGCCCAAATCGAGAATAGATTGTGAGGTAATCGACTTTAAGATAGTGTCGGTAAATTTAGGGATAATAATGCTGCCGTCTTTAAGCACGTGGAAGTGGTTCATCGCGCCCACTTCTTCAATCTGCTTATTGTTAGCATCCAAGTACAATACCTGCGCTGCGCCATATTCTGCCGCAGCCTTACCCGCCTTAAGTGATGCCGCATAATTACCCGCAGCCTTTGATGCGCCAGTACCACCAGACACTGCACGGTGAAAACGCTCGCTAATCAGCAAGCGAATCGCCTTATCAAAGCCGTCGCTATAGTAAGGGCCGCTTGGGCTTAACATCACACAAAAAGTGTATTGCTCACTTGGGCTTACCGATAAACGATCTTCAGTGGCAAAGATAAACGGGCGGATATAAAGGCATGCGCCTTCTTGCATTGGAAACCACAAACGGTCCACATCGATCAAGGCGTTAATCGCATCAATCTGCATCTGCTCTGGCAATGCTGGGATACAGAGAATGTCGGCTGAGCGATTTAGACGCTCAGCATTTTTGTCGATACGGAAGGTGTATATTTCGCCATCTTCGTGCTGAAAGGCTTTAGCACCTTCAAACACTGACTGACCGTAATGCAGAGCAATGGCGCCCGGTGCGACTTGAAAGGGGCCATAAGGAACGACTCTAGGATCTCGCCACTCACCGTCGCGATAATCCATTAAAAACATGTGGTCAGTTCTGAGGTTACCGAAGCCAACGTTGCTTGTAGGCTTAAATTGCTCGGTACGGCGCTCTAACGCAGGTTTTAAGTTATAAGTTATTTGCATTGTATACCACCTTGATTACTGACTGAGCAGCCTATCAGTGGTCATAAAAAAGTCAAGCAAAACGGGGGCTAGCTTGAAGATCTTCAATATTACGGATACGAAAAAAAATCTCAATTTAACAAGGCATTTATATGCTTTTAAAATTGGGGGTTAAGCGGCGCAGGCTTTTTTGCGTAGCCAAGGTGCTTCGCTAGCATTTGATGTTCAGGCCACGGCACTGCATGCACTGCAACTCTTACGAGCCCTTTTCTTTCTAGCATCTTTACGTTCAACCTAGCAGACAAGATTAAAACGCTTCGTTTACGTTAAAATAAAAGCCTGTATCACCGTCACCCCAGGCCATATCTAACCTTAAGTTCACGCGTGGTTTAACCTCGAAGCGATAGCCGATACCGCCATTGGGTAAAATTTTATTGCCATCAAATTCACTTATGTCATCAGCAATCACACCGGCACCGCCCCAAAACACCATGCCATGACGCCCAGGTAAATTAAGCCGATATTCCACTTGCGTCATCAACATCTGTTTATCACGGTAACGCCCCGATGTATAACCGCGAAGCAGGTCGCCACCTCCCGCCTTAGACAATTGATCCCATGGCACATCGCCGCTGGTGAAGCGCCCGCGAACCTGCCAAGCCAAAATATCTTCATCACGACCGGTCTGCATGTATTCGCTATACAAGGCGTTGTAGACATCAAAATCTGTTTTACTGCCTAAATACTGACGATAAAAGGTGGCATCAATTTCTAAAATACGCCCCGATTGCGGGTTTAATACATTGTCTCGACTGTCATGATTAAGTAACAAGTTAACACCAACACTGCGTGAACTTTCATCAAGAATCTCGGTATCGACATCTGAGTCTAACAAGTTAATTTTACTGGCATCGGCGTAGCTAAAGTCAAAGCCTACACCCACAAAGCTCGTCGGGCTCATCCGCTGCAGCAGCATAGGGTTAATCGAGATAATCCGCTGGTTAAACTCTACTCGATTAATCTCTTGATGATTAGTGTCATAACCCACACCGTAAAAAACATCCGGCGCATCGAAGACTTCAGCGTTCAGGTAAAAACGCTGCTGGTCTTGATTGATAAAGGTCTTGTTAGCAACCGCCACACCTAATGCACCATTAGTTGAGGCAAGACCATTGATCACTAACGATGACAGCTGGCTGACTTCGTCATCGGGATCATACTGATACAAACCTACCGCTGAGATCCCAACCCCTAAGTCCATCTCAGGATTATAAAAAGGTCCCGGCAGATAACTAAAATCGATCAGTTTATCTGGATCAAATTCACCGTCTGCACCCAGTGTTTGCAAGAAATCCTCTAGCCAACCTTGCGACGCTTTTTCATCAGCTTCGCCCTCATTGACGACAGTCGCTTCATTCCCTGCAACTTCATCCGCAGCTAGGTCATTAACAGCCTCTTCAGCCCACGCTGGCGTGCTGATGCAAGCCAAAAAGGCCGCCAGAGCAGAGGTTCTGCTCATCAGTAAGATTTTATTCAAGCGGCGAAATCGACCCTTGCTCAAGTGATTTAGCTTCATTTAGGCTCCTCTGGGGCAACGGTCTCACTGGCATCATCTAGCTGTTGATGCTGGCGCAGCTCTATCTCATCTTGCGCTTGGTTATATTGACTAATTTGGTAGAAATCAGCTTGAGTAAAACCGTCTTGCCAAAGCTTTACAGGAATATGCTCAAAGCTGTGTTTGAACTTATCGGCAACCATTAGCTTTTGCTGCGCAACCTTATCAATATCAATACCGTGAACGGTGCGGCTTAATGATAAGTTGTGTGCTTGATGCTCGGACGCAAACAACTCCTCAACCTCACTCCATTTAGCATGGGGCTCAGCCAACGATTTAGGCACTAAGAAAGGCGACTGCTGATCGCCTAATTTATAATGACGTTTTAGCAGCATAAACTTACTCGGTAATGGCTGCTGTGAGTCCCACCAGTGGCCATCAATCACATCAAATAGCGCATTGGTTTGCTTAATCGAAACCGGATCAAGCCAATTAAGCGTTGCCGCTAACCATTGAGTCATATGCTGGTTATACAGCTCTTTATTCATCGCTAGATTATTATTAATCAGCGCTAAAGCAATTTTAGCCCCAAGCATATTGGAGTAGAGATCTTCTGGCGAGTAGGCCGATACCGTTTCAGACCAAGGCGCCCAGCTACGATAACCATGCCACTGAGCAACCTCATGGGCTTCGGCCATAAAGTAAGCCAGTCTCACCGCTATTGCCCCAGCGGTTTCCCAACGCTGACGCGGACTCAACTGAGCAATATCAAACTCGCTTAGCTCAATCGTTCTAGGACCAATCTCATCAGGTAGCGTAATGCTTTGCTGCTGCCCAAGTTTTGGATAGATGCGGTAAAACAGCGCGATAGCATTGTCAGCCGTGTCGCGTACATGGGCCAAATCAATAAAGCCGCCTTGCAGCGTATACATCTGGCCATTGTTTTCAGTACCACGGCTACCATTGGGGGCATCTTTTTGATAACTAAAAGTACCCGCCTCATAGGCGTGTGGGCCTACTTTATCGACGGCTAAGGTATTGGCGTAGCGAAAAAAAGGGACCGGTATAGGGCCTACAGTCACCTTTTGCGCATTACCAAAGGCGCAGCAAGGACGCACCGCCTCAGGAATGCGCACTAAAGGCAGCTCTTGCAGCTCTATCGCATGCAATAGGTTTAAGTCTGGCTCACTGTCTAATGCCGCCTCGATTGCAATATCACTGGGCAGCGCGCGTACTTGCCAGTCGCTGCTGCTACATGCGCCAAGGACAAAAATGGCGACGGCACTCACTGTGCCCCGGGTAAACAAACGACTCATCATTGTACAAATGCCTTAATGGTTTGACTGACAATCTCGGGGTAATCATTACTGAACCCATGGGCGCCCTCTGGGATCACCACTATCGGGGCACTTAAGTAGTCAGCTAATTCGATACCAGAACTAAGCGGGAAGACTTTGTCATTCTCGCCCCAAATCAGCACACTGGGAGGTAGCGAGTCGACGGCTATATTGGCAGCTATTCGATCTCTATCTGCGGGCAGTCCCTCGATAAGCGCGCGTTTCTCATCTAGATGACGTGCAAAGTATTTGTCATAAATACTCGTATCGATGAAGCCGGGATACCAAGGGAAATCAACAAAAGTCGCATCGAGCAAGCGTCGCATCTGCTTTGGCGTTTCTGGCACAAAAATATCGCGAGGATCGCTAACGTCAAAACGCTGATTCATCTGCGATAAGTCACTGTCAGAAAACAACACTCCTGGACTTGCCAGCAATATGGCTTTATCGACCTTAGGTTCGTTGATCATCAAATCGAACGTCACAAAGCCACCGTAGGAGATGCCAACCACATTAACCTTATCAAGTTGTAACTTGCTAATAAGCTGCATCACAGCCTTGGTCTGGGTCGCAAGGCTAGGCGCCCCTTGACTCACTGACTCACCAAACCAAGCAAGATCAGGAGCAATGACTCGATAATCACTACTGAGATCGAGCATTACCTGCTGCCAGCTGGTGACCGCAGTACCGCCAAAACCATGGATTAACAGTATGGTTTTACCCTCACCGGCCTGCCAATAATTGAGCTCACCGCCCTCTTTGAGCATCATTTTACTTTGCTCAAAGCCAGCCGTTTGTAGCTGTTTTTTCTCACGAGAATCAATCATATCAACGGCTGAGCAGCCACCAATCAATAACGTCAACAGCAATATATAGATCGTGCGCATACTCTTACCCCAACATATGTTTCAACTCGTAGAACAAAAAGCTCTTAACAATAACGTCGCTTAGAAGCGATAGCCTAAGCTCATCATGAAGCTACTACGGGTACCGATACCAAATTCCATTAGTAAATCAACGTTCTTAGTCAAGCCAACCTGACCACCAATCAAGCCGTTCCACTTATCTTCAAGATGCTGGTTAACCTCAAATTTGGCATCGCCAAGGGGAAGGCCGATATCACGTAAATAACCACTGAATGTTTGCTCTACGTTTTGATACATGGCGCCGACCCAGATTTGGATATCATGGTTGTTGTAGCTGGTGCGATAACCCGCGCGAGGAGACACCACAATACTGCTGATCTCACCATCAAGAATATTCAAGTTGGTGTTGGTGTAATTGACATCCAGCAAAGCAAACCAGTTGTCGATACCACCGACTAATGTTCCGCCTACGCCATAGGTGGTGCCTTTAAAGTCCAAGACAAAATCAAAAGCTGGGCTAGTAGCATTACACGGACTGACGGTGCACATCCAAGGCGGTAACAGTGAAGACCAATCGGCCTCTAACTGAACGTTTGCCACACTGCTGCCTTTGGTGTGGCCTATCACGCCATAAAGATTCAAAAATGGTAGCACCCAAACATCGCCTCTCAAGGTCAGGGTTTCTGAATCTTGCACCGCTTCACTGCCCTTGATACTGAGCATGTCGTCTAAACCACCTAAACCACTAAAAGCAACAGAATCAACGATCAAGGGTTGATCCATCGTCATGTAATTGACTGAAAAGCCGTAAGGCTTAGGCAACTCATGACCTAAATCCATCGCCTCTTGTGCCCAGATAGGGAATGTTCGGTCGTAGCGCGCCTCTAACGGTTCGCGCTCAATTGACTGAGATAAAGCAGGAGAAACAAAAAACAGCACCGATAGTGCTGTCAAAATAGTAGTAATTTTAAGCATGTATAGATTGAACCTTACCTGAAAATTAAATTGTCGATGTTAAGAATCTAAAGAGGGTTTATCGCTGAACGCGTTGGCAGGAGATAAATAACGTAGATTAATTATTACCCATCAAGCTGAATTCAATCTGAAACCATCTTTGTTAACACTCAGCTTTAGAGTAAATACTCAAAACATAAATAGATCATAACGTGTTAACTAACTAAAAACTAATCTGAATTTTTTTTAGCTCATCATTAGTGAAAATAATGGTTAATCATCCACTAAATGAGAAAAATTTCCACCTTGGTCAGGATCAACTAAGGTAAATGTATTTGGGCTGATCTGGCGCTTTAATATGATATCAACCATGGTGGTTTGGTCAGCCTTTAGCAGGTTTTGTACTTGGTCAGGATCGGAATGAAATTCAACGCTGCGGTAATAACACATGCCATTATTGGGCCTTGGCTCGACCCTAATGCCTATCTTGCCATCATTCACTTTAGCCACTTTATCGGCGTCGATATAGAGAGTCAGCACATGGTTATTATTATGGTTTTTCTGCTTATCAAGCATAAAACCCCGTTTAAAGTTGCCCGGTAAAAAGTCCGATCCTGATAGTAAGATGATATCGAAATCCTCTACAGGCAAGCCGCTATCATCGATCACTCGCACCACCAGCATACCGGCACGCACGCTACGCTTAACTGACAAGGTTGACTGCTGCATCTCATCTGCTAGTTGTTGATACTGCAGCTGATTAGTCACCATTAAACATTGCTTGATGCGCTGAACCACGGGCTTTGTATTTGCATTACGGCGGCTTACCGAGCCCATAATGCCCTTCTTACTGCCGCTATGGCTTACGCCTTTTATCACTTCAAAAGCAGTATGCTGCTTAGGCTGAGCATGCTTAATCAACTTAAGTTTGGCGACACAGCGAGTGTCAAATCCATCGCAGGTTTGCGCTGTTTGCTCTAACTGTAAATGACTAAAATTGAGGTTAGCGGAGGCGACACGGACCACGCCATCAGAGCCTTTTTCTGCAGTATAACTATTGAGGTAATCATAAAACTCAGCATCGATAGTGTCGCCCGTTAACACAAATGGCAGCGGACCTTCGAGGCTATAATTTTCCAGCCAGTGCAAATTCAATTGATGCTGACCATTACTGCCTAGCTCCAACCAATCTAAGATCTGCTGCCCCGGCTCTACGCCAAAGAAAAAGCTTTTGATACGCCCCACCCGTGATTTCCCTAGCTGAGCAAGGGCTGAGCCATGGTTGGCCGGCGCTAACATAATCAAATGGGTAAGAGGACAACTGGCAAGCTTGTTACCGCTGAAGAACATCTGTAGCCACTGACGTATAACTGGGGCCCCTGTAGAGTGAGTGATGACTGCAAACGGCTTGTCGTTAAGCAATTCAATTCGCGCATCATTGAACGCTTTGGCGATATCCGTTAAGCGAACTTCATCATCGAAGCTGATGTAACGCCCTAGATGAACATGGCGAATAGTGAGATTAATATCATCCGCCAGCAGCTTAACTAACGCTTGGGGCAACTGTGCGTAAGTGTCTGTATTAGTAACGCTCCATCCATGAACAAAGACCAATTCCATTGTGACCTCGATAAGGTTTAACTTGCCATTAGATGACAAAAGACTTCGACTTATTTATATAGTACAAATTAGCTAATTAATTATTTTCAACAGCTTAACAGGCTGCGTTCAGTTTCTATATATCAAAACACTCAACAACAACCTTTGCTAATATCATTCAGTTATTATTCAGCTAGCCTCCCCTATGATGTGTCCAACAAAACGCAACACCTAAACAATTTTACCTAGTGTGGGAGCACAACATGAAAACTAAATCACTTATCTTAGCGTCTGTAATGGCAACTGCAATTTCGGCACCGACTATGGCTGCAGACTGGTTCATAGGTGGCGGTGTTGGCGCCCAGCAAAACTCTTACAAAGGTTCTAGCCAAGCAAACGTAGACCCTGGTTTTAACGCTGAACACTTTAAAGAAACCGAAAATAATGTCATTTATGAAGCAAGAGCCGGTGTTTACTTAAACGATGCTAACCGCATATACGGTACTTACTCTTATAATTCAGATGACTTTAGCCGTCAGCAAAGCTTTTTAATGTCTTATGACTACTTAGTGGGCCTAGGTGACAGCAATAAACTGAACTGGTTTATTGGTGCAACAGCCGGTGTTAACCACATCAGCCCTGAAACAAATGCAGTTAGCTCAGATAACCGCTTCGTCTGGGGTGGTCAAACCGGTCTAATGTATAAGATTAATGACCAACTAAGCGCAGAAGTTGGCTACCGTTACCTGAAGCAAGATTACGATGCTAGCGTAACGTCACCAACACCTACGCCAATGAACATTGCCTCTACTGAATCCGCTTCTCTAAATGATAGCCAGCAACTATATATGGCTGTTGACTACCGCTTCTAATACCCAACAGTATAAGCAGCTCTGTTAACACAATAAGGCCGCCAACTCACTGAGTTGGCGGCCTTATGCTATGTGCTATAACCGATAAAACTTGCTGCGACTAAATAATCGCAACTCGCTCACTTTGGTGTAACTTTTGATATGCCACCAGCATAGAGACTGCGACAATAATAACGGCTAACCAGCTCCATGCTGTTGCGATTTCAAGATTAACTAACTGAAAGCCAACCAATGAGCTTATCCCTGCAATAATGGCAAAAGGCAATTGAGTCATCACATGGGCATGAGGATCACAGCCCGAACTCAGCGCACTAATTACGCTGGTGTCTGAAATGGGTGAGCAATGATCGCCAAATACTGACCCTGCCATAACTGCGCTTAACGCTGGTAGTAAAAGAGTAGGCTCAACCGTTAATGCCACCTCCGCGCCAATCGGGATCATAATGGCAAACGTTCCCCAACTTGAACCTGTAGTGAAAGCCATAATCGCACACAGTAAAAAGGTGCCAGCCACTAACATCTGCGCCGATAAGAACTGCTCTGCCCAAGTGGCAAGTAATTTGGCAACCCCTAAATCGACAATCACCGCACCTATCATCCAAGTAAATAGCAAGATTGAGATGGCGAAACTCATCGCGCGCACACCAGAGCCCAGATCTTCGAGCAATTGCGTGATACTGCGGCCATTCAATTTCAACATGAATAGCGCTAACAAGGTTGCGATTAAACAGGCATTACGCATGGCAGCGCCAATATCAGCCGCCGTGATCCAATCGCTTAAGCTCGAACCCTGTGCATTGCTGGCGCCCGAATATAAGGTTAATCCTATTGATGCCAGTAATAAGGTCGCCATAGGTAAACCCAATGACCAGGGACTTCCAGCATCGACATCCGCACTCGCTTCTAACTCAGTAGAATGAGTTTCAGAGTTAAACCCAATACCAAACCAAGCGATAAGCAAAGACAGCAAGATCACCGTAATGGCGTAAAAATTCATTTTGGCTATTTCAATAAATGATTCTAACGGAGTGAGTGGCAGTAAGGTGATGCTGGCCAAAATTGCCATCACATAAGGCCCCCAGCTAGAAAAAGGCAGTAAAGCACATAAAGGCGATGCATTGGAGTCCACGAGGTAAGCAATCTGCTCACGAGGCATCCTGTATCTCTGACTTAACGGCTGACAAACATGGCCTACGGCTAAGCAGCTAAATATGCCATCAATAAATACCACCCATCCGAGCAACACAACACCAACTCGCGCTTGACGACCACTTTTAATCCGGTGATACAGCCAATCGGCAAACAGCTTAACCGCTCCTCCACGAGAGAGCAGTTGTGTCATCATCCCGAGTAACACCATGGCGGCAAGGACATTTAAATGCCAAGCCTGCCAATGACCATCACGATAAAACTGGCTCCAAGCCTTGTCGGCCATATATATCGCAGTTTCAGGCAAGTTAAACCCAGATAAAATAAGTGCGCCAGATACGACTCCAACACCTAAGGCAACTAAGGTTCTGCGCAGAATGAGAGCCAAACTAAGGGTTAATAGCAGTGGAATAAGTATCAGGAAATTGCTGGTCATTGCCACGATCCAAGAGGAAATAAATAGAAGAATACTAACGACTTAATAACAAGTGCAAAAAAAAAACGTTTTTAACAATTTTATTGAAGATTTTTTCTCCACTTAGCATAATTAACTATTCACCAATGCCACGTCGCTGCTAGAATCGGAGCTATCATCTCGCTATCAAAGGGACTCGCCATGAGCCTTGAACTATTATCGAAATTGGAAACAAAAATCCAAGCAGCACTTGAAACTATCGAGCTACTAAAAATGGAGCTTGAAGAAGAGAAGCAAACAAGCACTGGCTTGTCTGAGCAAAACCAACAGTTACAGCAAGAGCTTAACTCTTGGAACGAGAAAGTGACTGGCCTAGTTGGTCTGCTCAACGAAGAAATAAACTAATTCCTAACGTCATGCCGTTGTCTGCATGACGTTATTTTGAGTCTCAATCAATTCATTGAGCTCTAAAATAGCCTGCTTAACTTTAGGCAGGCTTTTTCTTGGTAATAAAAACCTTCCTTTATCAAATTCTAATCGACCTAAGTCTTTCACCCAGATAACTCCGGTCAAAAAAATGCGCGCATGTTTTACGATAATTTTTGGTGCATAGACAGGAAAAACTCTCACAAGACCTCCCCACAACTTTAGTTTGTTGTTATTTATTTTTTAATTGGACAGGCATTTTACCGTGAGAGTTGCATTTATTTGAGGATTTATTTGTAATAATTTAAGTGAAAATGTTACGAGAAAAAATTTACTAAAACTATCAAGATGATAAAGAACACCAGAAATATACTGTTACGCTAAATTGTCACTTGCCAGTTTTTTGACATCCTGTTAACGTTTAACGGTTACTCAGGGTAACGTTGAGCTTATAGCTCCATAGCCGTACTTCTTGCGACCAGGAAGTGCGGTTTTTTTATGTCTATGATTTGGTGAAGAATTAGAAAAAGTTAAAGAGAAATACAGTACGCATAGAGCAAAGAAAGCGGCAAACAGGGTTTTCCACCCTGTCGTTCTTAAATAAAGAGCGCATAACTCTCTATGAAAAGATGGCCAGACACAAATCCCTTCCTACGCAATCCCTGCGTTCAGGGATAAGTACTTCCATGTACAACTACCTAGGCTATCCATCCATGGCAATCTACAAGAAAGAGCGCATAACTCTCTATGAAAAGATCGCCAGACACAAATCCCTTCCTACGCAATCCCTGCGTGCAGGGATAAGTACTTCCATGTACAACTACCAAGGCTATCCATCCATGGGCCTTGGCATAACTCTCTATTGCAAGATGCCAGACACAAATCCCTTCCTACGCAATCCCTGCGTTCAGGGATAAGTACTTCCATGTACAACTACCAAGGCTATCCATCCATGGGCCTTGGCATAAGTGTTCCAGACACAAAAAAAGGAGCCTATTGGCTCCTTTTTTATCTAGCGTCGTAAATTACTTTTGCGTCGCTAAGTAGTAGGCGATATCAAGTAGCTCTTGGTAAGACTTGATTGCACCGGTTTCAACACGGTATTTACCGTTAACAACCAATGCGGGTACGCCTGCGATTTTGGCATTTTCTGTATCACGCTTCATCTTAGACATCTGTGCGTTTACCATAAATGATTTGGCCGCCGCATCAAATGCTTTAGGCTCGACACCGTTAACAACAAAAACGGCTTTGATATCATCAAGATTAGTGAAGTTTTGCTTCTTATCTTGAATCGCTGAGAAAAGGGCTTGCTCGATTTTCTCTTCAATCTTTAGCTGATGTGCGATAGCGAAAGCACGTGACATCTCTACGCCCATCTCACGACCGATAAACTCAACGTGGTTTTGCTTGAAGGTAACACCTTCTGGCAAAGTTGCTTTAATCTTCGGCACCTGCTCTTTAGCGAAGGTATAGCAATGTGGGCAGTAAAAAGAAAAGAACTCCGCAATTTCAGGCTTAGCCGTGCCAGGACCTTCGTTAATTACCGTGTAATGCACACCCTCTTCGTACTGAGCTGCCATCGCTGCCATGGGTGCCATCAATAGTGCAAATGCGACCAATAAAGCTTTTTTCATCTTGATTCCTTTTGATGCTTACGCAGCATCACGCTAATTATTTAGGCATAACATAATGTGCTTTGGAGTCGACCTCAAGCGCAAAAGTTCATTTTTCTGTTACAAAATACGAGTAACCATCGTTTAAAATCAATATTGTGGAATTAAACTGAGCGGTGGCTCATTGAGTACAGCCAGCTGCTCTTTAAAGGCTAAAATCTGCTGTTCCCAATATTTACCTTCCGCAAACCAGGGGAAGTTCATCGGAAAAGCAGGATCGCCCCAGCGTCGGCTGAGCCATGCGTTATAGTGCAGCATACGCATAGCACGTAAGGGCTCTATCAGCTGTAACTCACGACTATCAAATTCACAAAACTCTTCGTAGCCTTCTAGTAATACCTCAAGCTGCAATAATTGCTGCGGTCTATCCCCGGCAAGCATCATCCAGAGATCTTGCACAGCAGGTCCCATCTTGGCGTCATCGAGATCGACAAAGCCTGGGCCATCTGGCGTCCACAATATGTTGCTCGGATGCAGATCGCCATGCAGTCGTATCGAGCGATAGCTCTCTGGTAACCACAATGCCGAGGCTTTTTCTAAGATCTGCTCAACGACAGTAAAATAGGGCAGTTCCAAGCTAGCAGGAATATGCCCTGACGCTTTAAGCCAACTCAGTGACTCTTCACCCAGTAACTTTGGTGACATCACATCGCGGTATTTAAAGTCAGCCTGCTTTGAGTATTGGTGAATACGGCCAATAAAACGCCCCACCTGTTCTAACTGGTCAAGGTTATCAACCTCAAATGCACGCCCGCCAATTGATGGAAACAGCGCAAAGCGAAACCCTTGGTATTCATGCAGTGACTTACCATCAATAATCACCGGCGTAGCAATAGGTACCTCATGCTCAGCAAGCGCTGCAGAGAAGTCATGCTCTTCCTGAATTTGCGCATCGCTCCAACGTTCTGGGCGATAAAACTTAACCACATAACGCAGGCCTCTATCACAACGGAACTGATACACCCGATTCTCGTAGCTGTTTAACGCTAAAAGACCCGTTTCAGGATAGATCCCTAAGGTTTCAATCGCCGTTAAGATTAAATCCGGCGTTAGCGCCTGATAATGGAAAGCCGAATCGGCCCCTTGCTCCGTTGGTGCTTGAGGAGGCTGTATATTCATATCATTATGCTCAATTGCGAAGGTCTACAGCTCTGCTGTTCGACCTTCAAGCTCTAAAATTCATTTTTGCTTATCCTGCGCTGTTTATTGCAGGTAAGGCTTCATTAACTCGGCAAGGTAAACCAAGACTTCATATTCATCTTCTCTATCTGTCGATAGCCAACAGATATCGCCATAAAATTCATAATGTAACTGCAGATGAGTTCCTTCAAACTCCAGTAACCACTGATGGCGATCTGCCCCCCATTGTCTCTCAACAATCCGGCAATCAATGGCGTTAGCAAAAGGCTCGGCGAACAACTCAAACTGTTCAAAATCGATATCAGCCTGCACCGATAGGCTTAAGGTGTCTCTATCTAGTTTAATCGCCTTTAATTTCATTACAGCCTCATTATTCTTATTATGTTATATCAATTGGCATTAGCTACTGCATGACATGATTAAGCCTTGGCCCCAATCGGGGGGTCGCTTCGCCAAGTCGTCAAATTGCAACTGCTCATCGAACGGTCTTTCTAGCACCTTCTGCAGATCATGTAACGGCTGCAAGTCGCCCTGTTCAACCGCAATGATCGCCTCTTGAGCAAGATAGTTACGTAAAATATATTTAGGATTGACTCGATTACGTGCACTCTGCCATTGCTCTACATCATCAATATTGCCAAGACGTGCTTGATAAGCCTGATACCAAGTATCAAAACCATCAAGATCGACAACATCATCCCGTAAAGCCGAGTGACTCGAGTTAGGATCTAACTGACCCAATCGACGCCAGGTGTTGGTATGGTCTAAATGGTTGCGTTCCATCAGCATCGTGAAGCCACCAATGAGTTCAAGATCATGGCTATCTTGCTCCGCAGCGGTTTCAACTGCAGCATCAGGCGCAGCTTCAATCCCTGGCTCAACGGCTGTTAGACCTAATTTAGCCCGCATTAATATTAAATAATGCTTAACCAACTCCACTTGATATTGATTCAGTGCGGCAATGAGATCGTCCGATGCAATAATAGGCGCTAACGCCTGCGCCAAACGCTGCAAATTCCACAGGCCGACCCCGGGTTGTTGACCAAAAGCATAACGCCCCTCTGGATCGGAGTGATTACAGATAAAGTCTTCTTTAAAGGTATCTAAGAAGGCAAACGGGCCAAAGTCAAAACTGTCACCCAGTATCGACATATTATCAGTGTTCATCACCCCATGAGCAAAGCCTATCGCTTGCCAGTGGGCTATCATTTTAGCGGTATCGGCAACCACTCGTGCGAACCACGCCTTGTAACCAGCAGCATCACAACTTAAGTCTGGGTAATGCTGTTTAATGGTAAAATCTAGCAATCGCTTCAGCTTCTCTGGCGCGCCGCGCTGGCTATGGCAAAAAAACTCAAAATGTCCGAAACGAATATGGCTCTTAGCTAAACGTACCGTGATAGCCGCAGTCTCTTGGGTTTCCCGCCATACAGGCAAGTCAGAACCGATGACGGCTAATGCACGTGTTGTTGGAATATGTAGATGATGTAAGGCTTCAGAAATCAAAAATTCACGTACGGCAGAGCGCATCACTGCACGGCCGTCACCATGACGGGAATAAGGCGTGGGGCCACCGCCTTTTAAAGCCACATCCCAACAGCCTTGAGGACCTATCGCTTCACCAAGAATAATTGAGCGGCCATCACCAAGCTGAGGCGAGTAACCACCAAACTGGTGACCACTATAAACTTGTGCGTAATAGCTAGCCCCTTCAACTTGAGCATTGCCAGACAGACCTTGTAACAAGTCATCAGAGGGCTGCTTTACGCCAATGAGATCCGCAGCATCTTGGCTCCACGCAAGCCAGCTAGGATTGCTTATGCCTAACGGATAAACCTGCGAATAGAACTCTGGTAATTGCTCAAAAAAATCTTGTTTTAGCTGCATATTACTCCTCTGGAGAGATCACGTTTTGACAGCTCAATGATGCTCCTTCAGCTTCGCACTGATAACCACATACATAATGGCCATCGCTATCACCACTTAAACGAATAAGCCCCTTGCCTTTGGCATGGCATTGCTCAATCGTTTCATAATAACCAGTGATAAACTCACCAGACTGCTCAACACTTACTTGAGCCTGGCTGTCGGGATAATACAACAGCGTCCACTCAGGTGATTGAGTACAAGCGATTAAGCCCACTGAAACGGCACCTAACAGACATAACGAACGTAAATTCATGTAACACCTCCTCATCAAGCTAATTCTAATCCAAGGCTAGCGTAATAAATAAAAAGGCGAAGCCCTGAATGTAAGTCAGGAGTTCGCCTTTTGACTAACCAATAGGGTTATTCTACACCGCTTGATTAGTGATTCATTGGTTTTATAGCCAAACAACTTGAAGATACTTTGGCTACAGCAGTTAAACGCTATTTACGGGCTTTTAGCTTAGCTTTCTCAATACGAGTAATTCGCCCTTCAAAACCGGTCACCGTACCATCGGTTAGACCGTACTCTATTGCGGTTTTACAGATTGAAATCGCGCTATCGAACTCGCCGTTATCATTAAGTAACGTCGACAAATGCATCATAGCAATGCCTTTGACTTCGGCATCAGGGTTGTTAGCTTTAAGGCCTTTAACGTAAGCGGCAAACACCTCAAGATAGTCTTGAGACAAACCTGCACCATATTGCACATACTCGCTTTGCTTACGTTGCTTATAACACTCGGCAATCATACCCGCCAACACAAGATGCTTATCTGATGCATCACTTGCAGCAGCGTAATCCCCATTCGCGTTAACCAGCTTAGGATTTGCCCATGATAAGTCGGCAGTCTGAGTGATTGCTTCAGGCTCTGGTTCTGGCTCTGGTTTAGACTCTGGTTTAGGCTCTGCTTCTGGCTCTGGTTTAGACTCTGGTTTAGACTCTGGTTTAGACTCTGGTTTAGACTCTGGTTTAGACTCTGGTTTAGACTCTG
>NZ_JBRILQ010000059.1:0-23083 GCF_052977045.1 Shewanella sp. 125m-7 | reverse complement strand
GATATTAATAGACTTATATGTTTACCAAGTGTGATCTTTTTTTACATCTATCCATTTATCGATATTAATCATGATGAATGGGACATTATTTAGCAGAATAAATGGAACATCGTTATGACGGAACTTGTGTGTGGCTTAAATAATATTACCGAACAGACTGAAGTCACTTGTTTTCGCAATGATAGAGAGCAAGTCTTAATCGAAACGGTAGCTAAAGAAGTGAGAGTTGCGCTGATTTATAATGGTATTTCTCATGTGGTAATGATGGCCTGCCCAACGGCATTAAAAGAGTTTGCTATTGGTTTTAGTTTGTCGGAGTCGATTATTGAAAGCGTACGCGATATCCGTGCGATTGAGATAGAAACCATAGCAACAGGGATGTTGGTGCATATTGAGGTTGCTCAACGCTGCTTTATGCAATTAAAGCAACATCGCCGCAGTCTAGCGGGGCGCACGGGCTGTGGCCTTTGTGGTGTAGAACAGATTGAGCAAACGGTTAAACCGATTGTAAAAGTCACAGATACTGTAAAATTCGATCTAAACAGCTTGAAGTTAGCTTTATCTAACCTACATAAGCATCAAAATGCATTTAATTTGACCGGTGCCACACATGCTGCTGCCATGTTGTCGGCAGAAGGTGATATTATGTGCTGCTTCGAAGATGTGGGTCGCCATGTGGCTCTCGATAAATTAATTGGTCATATCAGTATCAATAATCAGGCTCGTCAGTCGGCGTTGTTATTAACCAGTAGGGCCAGTTTTGAAATGGTGCAAAAAGCGGCTATTTCAAATATTAGTATTATATTTGCAATTTCTTCTGCAACTTCGTTAGCGATTGATATCGCAAACAAATCGAATATTACCTTGGTTGGGTTTTGTCGTGAAAATAGAGTGACAATATATACTCATCCTGAAAGGTTGTATTTATGTAATAAAACACTAAGTAATATTGAAACTAGTAACTTAGCTGTAATGTAATTGAGCTTGTAATTTAAGCTCTTAATGTTAGTTGGTAATTTTTAGTATGTGGTTAACGTTTAAAAATCAGTTTTTTATTAAATTCTGGTCGCCTTTTGCCGCCGTTATTGCGGCAGGTATTTTGTCGACCTACTTTTTTGGCCTGACTGGCTCGCTTTGGGCGGTAACCGGCGAGTTTACGCGCTGGGGTGGGCATATACTGCAATGGTTCGGCGCTGAGCCAGAGTCGTGGCAGTATTTTAAAATCATCGGCCTTAATGGCACACCACTTGATCGTGTTGGCGGCGTGATGATTTTGGGTATGTTTGGTGGTTGTATGGCTGCAGTGCTTTGGGCCAACAATTTAAAGTTACGTATGCCAAGCAGTAAAAAGCGTATCGCTCAGGCGTTGATTGGCGGCATGATTGCAGGCTTTGGCGCGCGTTTGGCGATGGGCTGTAACTTAGCCGCATTCTTTACCGGTATCCCGCAGTTTACCTTGCATGCATGGATTTTTGCCTTTGCTGCCGCAGCGGGTACTTATATTGGCGCTAAGATCACCTTGCTACCATTTTTCCGCTCAACCGCGACGTTAAAGGCCGGTGGCTTGAAGAAGATTGCCAAGCCGAACCCAAAGCAAGTGCAGAATCGCTTCCGCTTAGGCTGGGTGGTGTTTGCCGCTATGATTGCGCTGTCGTTTTATATTATGCAAAGCTCGACCAAACTGGGCATCGCCATGTTAATGGGCATGATGTTTGGCTTATTGATTGAGCGTGCACAAATCTGTTTTACCTCGGCATTTAGAGACATGTGGATCACAGGCCGTACGCATATGGCTAAGGCGATTATCTTAGGTATGGCGGTGAGTGTTATTGGTATTTACAGCTACGTGCAGCTAGGTATGACGCCAAAGACGCTGTGGGCTGGTCCTAATGCTGTGATTGGTGGTTTACTGTTTGGTATTGGTATTGTGATTGCCGGTGGCTGTGAAACAGGTTGGATGTACCGCGCACTAGAGGGCCAAGTGCACTTTTGGTGGGTAGGTTTAGGTAATATTATTGGCGCAACCATACTGGCCTATTACTGGGATGTTGTCGCAGAGCCATTAGCCACTAGCTGGGATAAAGTGAACCTACTTGATGTGTTTGGGCCCTTAGGTGGCCTAGGTGTCACGTATCTCTTATTGGGCTTATCGTTTGTGCTGATCTTAATGTGGGAACAGCAGTTTTTCAAAAAGCAGCAGCGTCAGCAACAAGAGCTAGCGGCTAAGCTTGCAGCGTTAAATACTGCAGAGTTAACAACGGTGCCAGTGGCTGCAACGTCAACACCAGCCTAAAAAATAATGCCAAGAGTTGATGGTAAACGCAGCTAAGCAAAGCAAAGCAAAGCAAAGCATTAGCCATCACTTACTAGCAATTAATTTACTTTATGTTTGGCTCAAGTGATTTGAGCCTATTTTGCTGAGGAGCATCAAATGCCAGCATCTATCGTACCAGATTATAATTTAGAAATTTACGGCGAGCCTTGTCCATATCCTGCGGTTGCTACGCTTGAAGCGATGCAGTCACTGAAAGCGGGTGAAGTATTGGAAGTGATTACAGACTGCTCGCAGTCGATTAATAACATTCCTAATGACGCTAAGAACCATGGCTACGAGGTTTTAGACATTAGCCAGCAAGGGGTGATGCTGCGTTACTTGCTTAAGAAGTAGTTGAAAAATAGTTAAACGGCTCTGTCACGAGTGGCTTGGATAATCGATTAATAACATTATTATTTCAAGCGACGCCACTGTTATCAAGAGCTGCACGGCTACGAGGTTTTGGATATCAGCCAGCAAGGGGTGATGCTGCGTTACTTGCTTAAGAAGTAACCTGTAATTAGGTTTTGTTTAAATCCAAATTAGAAGCAATAAAAAAGGCACTCATTGAGTGCCTTTTTACTAACTTGCGATTAGCGAGTTAGTCGTCAGTATTGGTTTACTGAAGCGCTTTTACTGTGCCGCTTACTGCGGAAGCTCTGCGTTGTGGTAAACGTTCTGTACGTCATCACAATCTTCAAGTGCAGCAAGGAATTTTTCGAATTGCTCAATCTCTTCCACATCAGTTAATGCTGTCATTGTTTGTGGTAAGAAAGTAATTTCTTCCATAACATAGTCAGTATCTTCTGGTAGTTCAGCTGCTAATGCGGTTTTGACTTTGAAGAACTCAGTGTGCGGTGCGTAAACACTGATCATGCCATCTTCTAGCTCAACGTCACTGACATCAACGTCTGCCATCATTAGCATTTCAAGAATGGCATCTTCGTCATCGCCAGCGAATACGAATACCGCTTGGTGATCGAACATGTGACCAACAGTACCAGGGCCACCTAGCTTGGCATTGTTTTTAACAAATGCTTGGCGAACTTCGGTGAAAGTACGCTTAACGTTATCTGTTAAGCAATCGGCAATAACCATGCAGCCGCCAGGACCAAAACCTTCATAGCGTGCTGTTTCGTAGTCTTCACCACCGCCGCCACGTGCTTTTTCAATAGCGCGTTCAATAACGTGTGCTGGAACTTGGTCTTTTTTTGCCTTGGCAATCATGGTACGAAGTGCAAGGTTGCCGTCAGGATCGAAACCACCGTTCTTGGCACAAACGTACAACTCTTTCCCGTAACGAGAATAAATTCTAGTTTTTTGCCCAGCAGTTTTCGCCATGGATTCTTTCTTGTTTTGGTATGCTCTGCCCATCTTGATCTTTCTCACTAAGCCTAAAAAATTGCCAGCAATGTTAGCAGCTTTATCCAAATAAATCAGCTACAGGCCTTTTAAAATGCTAAACGTGGCTAATAATTTTGTTTTATAGCAGTGACTAAAGCCTTTAAAGCCGAATCATTGAGTGTTTTCTGTCGTTAGGCTCTGCAATTGCTGGAATTAACCAAAGCATTGGATTAACTTTTCTATGGCGGGTTTGATTAAAAGTGGCGGCTTTCAGTCAAAGTCGTGTACGCCATAAGCGCTATTAATTGGACATTGGTGGCTTGGAATTAACGCGAGCAGATGTTGTTATAGCGGGTTAGCAATCAGCTTCATATTATTGTGAGTAAAGGCAGGGCTTGCACACCGCACATCGCGAAAGCTGCCTATCTTCCGCTGGATTAAATTATGTGACAGAACTTGATTGTTCAAGGCTGTACCGACGTTGAATACCTCGAGCCAAAGTTTTAAATTGTTGATGATAAGTCGGTATTGCTCAGCACTGCATGGAAAATGAATAAAGCTACGCGGCGTAGTCCATAAAGAGCTTTAGGTTGCAAGATGATGGTACGGATAAATTAATGGGTGATGAGTTTGAAGTGTTGGGTTAGTCGTTACCATTATTGTTATTTTGGTTTTTTAATATTTATATGATGTGAGTCCAATCGATTATTTGAGTAGAACTTGCATATTCTTATTTTAAGCGTTGAAATCTATTACTTTAGAATGTGATTTTACCGCATGGCTCTCGCTTAATTATGTATTAATGCATTTATTTTCTTTAGCATCATCTTTACTGGCTGGTATTGAGTTTTTGTTGTTTTAATTGTTGTTTTAATTGTTGTTTTAATTGTTGTTTTTATTGTTGTTTTTATTGGCCTTTGCTTTTTAGTGTGTCTATGTTGGCGATTAATTGAATATTAAAGTATTTGCTCATTTTTTATGCTTGTTTATTTATGTGAACCATACCTCCTAATAAGTATGTTGTTGGGGAATTAGTCACATAAATAGAGTGGTTGAAACCGCTATGGTATTTGCGGGGGAGTAAAAGATCACGACTTAATAAAAATTATGGAGTGATGATGAGAAAATTTAATAAATGCAGTGTGGCGCTAGTCGTCGCCACCGCTTTCGGTCTAGCAGCTTGTAGCGATGGTAAAGATGGCAGTGATGGTGAAGATGGTACCAGTCCGCTGCCACCCGTCGTTGAAGCGACTGAAATCACCAATGTAGAAATGTTAAGCCACACCCTAGAAGAGGGCGCAGTGCGTTTTGAGTTTGAAGTGACTAACGAAGAAGGTCTGTTAGTGAGTGGGCTTGAAAAAGTGAGTGCTGAAGTTGCTGCGCTAACGGACAAGGGTATTGCACGCAGTCGTCCTGATTTTGAGGGAACCATTGTTGGTGGTAGCGCTAATGAGGCTACCGAAGGTGCAAGCCTAGCGATGACTGAAAATGGTCGTTATGAATTTTTAGCGCCTATGCCAGCTGTCAATGCTGGTACAGAAGGTATTATTAGACTCGCTGTTGGTGGCGGTGAGAATATTGCCAAGTCAAATTACATCGTGGTCGATAAATCAGAAGGCTTACACACCGCATCAACGGCGACCTGTCATGGTTGTCATGTCGATTACGCGGCATCTAATCTAAAGCATCCAAGCTACACTGCGATTAATACTGGCGGCGAAACCGATCTCGTCGCAGGCTGTATGGTGTGTCATGGCAATGTAGTGCGAGATGATGGCGGCTACGCAAAAAATACAATGCAGAAAATTGGTCATATCAATCATCAGAAGTTTGACAAAGACTTTGAGCCAGCTAACTGTTACACCTGTCATGCTGAGCCAATCACCAAAGTAAACAGCATGAGTACTTGCACCGATTGTCATGATGCAGCAGGCGTTGGCACGACCGCGGTTGCCATGACCTACAGTGGCTTTAGTGAATCTGATGACGTGCGTCTGTTCCATAAGAAGGTCGGTGAGCGAGCCGATATTAGAGCACAGCATTACACAACGACGTCGGCTCCATACACTAACAACAGTTTGGAATGGGATGACCATGAAACAACCGGTGGTTGGTGTACTGATATCGCACTGTTTAATACCGATGCGGAAACAGCTGTTCAGCTCAATATTGCCCAGTTGTATGCTGCTGGCACGTTAACTTATGCTGGAGCCTACATCCACGCATATGATAATGACTCTATTGTTGGTCGCCCAAGCCCACGAGACTCAGGTGGCGTGGTTAATAGCCAGTACGTAGAAAAGGATGATGGCTCAAGAGGTGTGTGTTACGTGCGCCTAGATGGCATTGATACAGGCTTTGCTAACGCTGGCTTTACCGCGAGCTCGAGGGTGACCTTCAAACAGCAGGATGAGGATGGTGGTTATGATGGAGTTTCACTGACCAGTTACTCAGATGTTGTTGATTCAAATGAAGAGGTGCTTCAAGAGTACAACCGCCGTCATAGTGTCACTCTGGATAGCTGTACGACTTGTCACAACAACGAAACCAATTACCACAAAAATGGTAGCTATGCCGATGGTGGTTTAGATTGTGTGGCGTGCCATAACAATGGTCAAGATCGGGCAGGACAACGAGTTGTTGCTATGGATGCTTTCGAGAGTGATAGTTTCCGTATCAATGCGGGCTACACTATTCCAGCAATGAGCGGTGATGCTCAGGTAGGCTGGAAAGCGAATAGTGCACCCGGCTTTGGTCCGTTAGTTCACGCTCAGCACTGGGGATTGCAGTCTGTTATTGGCTCTGAAATTAGCCGTGATAATGAGATTGCGGTAACCAATTCGGCTGCAAAGCTTAACGCCGAAAACTGTGTCTCTTGTCATGCTGATGGCATCGACTTAAATGCAGTGCCAAATCAGTACATGCTGTCTAGAGCCTTTAACGGTGGAAGTGCTGGAGAGTCTGGTGTTGCCTCAAGTCCTATTACTGCTAACTGTTTTGCCTGTCATAATAATGATCAAGCACTGAACCATATGATTTCAAATGGTGGTGAGCTTAACCTTGAAGTTGATAAAACGGGGGACTGGTTCACTCAGCCTACCTCAGAGTCTTGTGCAACCTGTCACGCCGAGGGACGCTCATACGGCATTGAGAAATACCACGTGTTTGACCGTAAGGATTAAAAAAGTAAGGGCTAGCGCTCCCTGCAAATAGCTAGTCCATCACTTTTTTAGGGCTCTTTTATAGAGCCCTTTTTTAATACCTGTTTTTATCAAATTGAAGTGCTAGACTGCGACTTTATTGCGTTGTTTTGGAGAGCTTCTTATGCTTTGGAAATCTTTGTCTTTTTCTGAGCTGTCATTGAATGAACTGTATGATCTGCTCAAGCTCAGGGTCGACGTTTTTGTGGTTGAGCAAAACTGCCCCTATCCGGAGCTCGATAATAAAGATCGTCATGATCAAACTCAGCACCTTTTAGGCGTTAATGAGCAAGGCGTTATTCAGGCTTATGCGCGGGTGCTTGCGCCTGGAGTGAGTTACCCCGATGCCAGTATTGGCCGCGTGATTGTTGCAGATACGGCGCGTGGCGCTGGAGTGGCGCATACCTTGATGCAAAAGGCGATCGCGATTGTGAGCAAGAAGTGGCCTGAACATAATATTCAGCTGGGTGGGCAAGAGCATTTAAAAGGCTTTTATCAGCAACTGGGTTTTGAAGCTATCTCTGAAATGTATTTAGAAGATGGGATCCCACATTTAGATATGCTGTTAACGGTTAAAAGCTAACTTCAAATGACAGAAGATCACACATAGGTGTACTCTGTTATTGATAGTTGGCAGCAGGTTTAAGCCCTTAGCGTTACTTCTGGCTTGTAGTCGACGTCTCCATTTTTACTGATCACCGCAAGTGTTTTGTTTTGCATAATAAACGCGAGCGGCCCAGCAGACAGATGACGGACAAACAGTAACCTGAAGCCAAATTTATGTAGATCATACAGAGCAATCTTTTGCTCTGCGCTCATGGTATCCCAATGAGTATCATGAGCAAGTGCAGTCCCTCGCTTTTCTTTAGAATGTAATGCAATTAGCATAATATCTCTCTACAAGTTAGCGTGTTTATATCACTAGATATTAATTATACTTCGACTTTCTAATATAACTAGTTTTTAACCAATAAAGCATGGAGCTGTTCAAAAAATACTTATTTTTTTAATGAAAAATGGTCAACTTTTTGAAGTCAGTACCACTAATGTATTAAGGAGTTAGCTGTGCTTAACTATATTGAACCTGTATTTCGTCCACCATCAGAGTGGAAATCGTTGATCTTGCAGGTGACTAATGGCTGTAGTTGGAATCAATGTAGTTTTTGCGACATGTATACTCAGCCGCAAAAGCGCTTTCGGGCACAAAAAGCTGACAAGATAGAGCAAGACCTTATTGCTGTTGCTCACTCTAAAGCGCACATTTCGAGAGTGTTTTTAGCCGATGGTGACGCCATGACGTTACCTTTTGCGCGCCTCGAAGCCATCTGTTTATTGATAAACAAATATCTTCCTAATGTGACTCGGATCAGCAGTTATTGTTTGCCTCGTAATATCAACAATAAGACCCCTGAGCAGCTCCTACGCTTAAGAGAACTTGGCTTAAGTTTGCTATATATTGGCTGCGAGAGTGGCGATGATGAGGTGCTGCCTCGCATCAACAAAGGCGAAACCTATGCATCTTCTCTTGCTGCACTGCAACAAATTAAAGCGGCAGGGATTAAAGCGTCGGTGATGATTTTAAATGGCTTAGGCGGGGTCGAATTATCGAAGCCGCATGCTGAAAATTCTGCCAAGTTGATGAATGCGGCGCAACCGGAATTCTTGTCGACGCTAGTTGTTACTTTACCTTTAGGTACGCAGAGAATGGATGCGGCTTTCGATGGTCAGTTTCGCCTACCCAACCAATCTCAATTGTTTGCAGAGATGCATACGCTATTGAGCCATTTACAGTTAGATAAAACCATATTTCGCTCGGATCATGCTTCTAATTATTTGGTGCTAAAAGGTGTGCTTGGTAAAGATAAGCAGGCGTTAGTGGCGCAAGTTGAGGCCGCAATGAAGACCCCGGAGCGCATTCAATTACGCCAAGAGTGGCAAAGAGGCTTGTAGGGCGAAAATATTCATTTAGTGACATTACACTAAGTTACCTAGCTGTTTCAGTGTATTTGCCACATCTAAACACGGGTCTTTATGAACTCTTGAATGCCTGTATAAAGTGCTAACAAACGGCATTATCTCCTTAAGGTTTGCGCTCTTTAGCTGCGACTGCCATAAAGGGGGCTTTAGTGTTTGCAGTGGAACAAACCCCACGTGTTTTCCTGCTAGTAACCCTTGTAGCAATACTTGAAATGAGCCACTAACAAGGGTGATTTTTCGCTGCAACGGGTTGTGTAATGCCAGTTGAGTTATTTCTAGTTCAGCTGAGTTAGAGGCGGAGTCTCCGCCTGACTGCGCCTTAGTAGCTGAAAAGCATTGGCATTTTGTGAAATATATTCTATCTCAATGCCAGGCGCTTTTTCACTCATGAGCTCAATGAGTGGTGTGATGATCAGCTATGGGATGACATCATTCATAATGAAGCTGATACGCCCTTGAGCCGTTAAGTCGACTTTAGATTTAAGGCTGTTGAATATGGATCTGTCGAACAGGGCATGGGATTTCAATATTAGCCTGTTGCAGCGCTTTAAATAGTGCGGCATTAGTTTGGTATTTGTCATGATAATAACTGTCTGTCGGAACCCAGTAACGAATGCCAATCTCAATGCCGATACTGTTAAAATCATTGACGCCAACTTGCGCCTTATCGCCTTGATAGACCTCAGAGCTGTCGCTTAATACTTTGGCGAGCAGAGCAACGACCAGTTCTGGATCAGACTGGTAGCTTATATTGAATTTTGTTTCGACTAGCTTATTGGCAAAAGAGTTATGCAAGATCTCACCGACGATATGTTTATTCGGAATGTTAATCTCTTCACCCTCTTCATTAGTCAGCACTGTCATGCCTAAATGGATATCTTTAACGACTCCGCCAACCCCTTTTATTTCGATGGTATTACCTACAATAAAAGGTCGAGTGACAATAATGGTGATACCTGCAGCATAGTTGGCGAGCATCCCCTGTAGCGCTAGACCTGCACCAAGAGAAGCGGCACCTATTGCAGCCACCATAGGGGTGACACTAATACCTAGCTTGCCTAAGGCAATGATACCGACCATTACGATAACTAAGATGCGGACAAAGTTACTGGTGAAGTTGCTTAGTGTGATATCGATATCGTGTTTTTCAAAAATACGCGTAACGATATTGGCGACTTTGGCGGCGATCCATAGGCCAATCAAAAAGATGATAATCGCACCAAAAATGCTGAAACTATATTGCACTAGAAACTCGGTGATAGCCGCATAAGCATTTTGAATCTGCGCTAGCTCTTGATCTAATCCTTGCTCGTTCATTTTTGTATCCTATATAGCAACCCTTTAGGATTAGCTTACTGAAAACACAACATTTTGTAACTTAAAATTTATATATGTATTGAAGAGGGATTCGATTTAATTCGTGCTTAAACTACTTAGCGTGAAGAGGATCATGCTTTGCAGTTAACGATACTGCTGCTGTTTAGAGAATAGTTTATTCTTTCTGCTAATTCTAATTTGCCGAGTTCAATTATGAGAGCTGTTATTTTCGTTTTATGTAGCATGTTAGCCACGTCTGTTTGGGCTAATGAATATAAAGTTGGCGATCAAATCACCGATATCAAGTTACAAGATCAACACGAAGCTCAATATCACGTTGATAGCACAACAACTCGCGTTTTGTTTAGTCGTAGTATGGATGGCGGCACTTTGATTCAAGAGGCACTGGAAGCTCAGCCAGAGTTAGCTAAAGACACTGCACTGGTTTATGTGGCTGATATCAGTGGCATGCCATCATTGATTGCTCGCTTTGTTGCTCTACCTCAATTTAAGAAGCTTCCTTATAGAGTGGCGCTTGATAATGAAGGTGAGCAGGCTAAGCCATTACCGGCTATTAAAGATCAGGCAACGTTGATCGAGTTAGATAACAATCAGATCACTAAAATTGCATTTTATGAGACGACTGAAGCACTACTGACTGAGCTTAAGTAGTCGAACCTAAAGCCCTAGATGTGTTGATGCATTGTAGGGCGGAATACAGAAAAGGACGCTAAGCGTCCTTTTTTATTAAGCTTTGCAAGCCTGAAGGTTAGGCTGAGTGGCCTTTTAAAATATCGTAGATCTCTTCTTTTAAATGTAACTTCTGTAGTTTGAGTTCATGTACTTCAGGGGTGTAGTCGCTTGCACTGTGTTGCTCCAGGTTTTTTATCTCCTCATCGAGCTGGTTATGCTTGTTAAACTTCTTCTGAAAGTGTGTGTCAGATGTCTTTAGTTGACTGATAAGTTCTCTATATTCTGGAAACATGCAGGCGTCCTTCTTGCTGGTTTTCTAGCGGATTTTCACTTAGTTCAAGTTTACACTAGCGCGATTTTTGGCCGTTAAATGTGATATCGATCAAAAAATGTTCTGTTGGTTTGTTTTTCTAAATTTACAACAATTGTTAACCGATAATCCCTGCGTAATCCAGTATAACGATAGCCAAATAAATTGTCGGTCAACAAGCGAGACCGAAACGACGTTAACTACCTAAGTTATTGCTAATGTTACTTTAACCCTTATAAACCCTACCCAATATAGCGGCATTGCTTATACGTTATTTTGCAGCACTATAACTGGCAGAATAGGGCTGAGCTGCTATATTCTAGCTCTATTCTTTTGGTTGATTTAGTAACTAGATTACGACAAATCATTTACTCTTGGCGGGTAAAGTGTGATCAGCTTAACCTTTTTGACGCCTAGACTAGGTTAAAGTCGAATTAATAAGATTTATAAATTCAAAAATGAAAGGGGTTTTCACGATGTCTGATGTATTTCATTTAGGCCTAACTAAAGAGATGTTAGATGGTGCTAGTTTAGCGATCGTGCCAGGCGATCCAGAGCGTGTTAAGCGTATTGCCGAGTTGATGGAGAATGCGACATTTTTAGCCAGTCACCGTGAATATACCAGTTACTTGGCATATATCGATGGTAAGCCAGTAGTCGTGTGTTCTACAGGTATTGGTGGGCCATCAACCTCTATTGCAGTAGAAGAGTTGGCTCAGCTTGGTGTACGTACTTTCTTACGTGTGGGCACCACTGGTGCGATTCAGCCTCATGTGAATGTGGGTGATGTGATTGTGACTCAAGCATCAGTACGTTTAGACGGTGCAAGCTTGCATTTTGCGCCAATGGAATACCCTGCGGTAGCAAACTTCGAATGTACAACCGCTATGGTTGCAGCGAGTCGTGAGGCGGGTCTTGAGCCACATATTGGTATTACTGCATCGTCAGATACTTTCTACCCAGGCCAAGAGCGTTACGATACTGTTTCAGGCCGTATCACTCGTCAGTTCAGGGGCTCTATGCAAGAGTGGCAAGACTTAGGTGTATTGAACTATGAAATGGAGTCTTCAACGTTATTTACCATGTGTGCATCACAAGGTTGGCGTGCGGCATGTGTTGCGGGGGTGATTGTTAACCGTACTCAGCAAGAAATTCCTGATGAAGCGACAATGAAGAAAACGGAAGTGAGTGCGGTTTCAATCGTGGTTGCAGCGGCGAAGAAGTTGCTTGCATAAGTCGAGACATACTCAATAAAAAAGGCGCTATACGCGCCTTTTTTGTGCTTTAATCACTCGCTTTAATATCAAAGACTAGAAGTGGTACTTAGCAATCACTGAAAAAGTATTTTGAACGATGCCATCTACACCGTATTTGTTTTTCCAGTAATCGTATTCGATACCCACAAATAGCTTGTTTTTCTTATGCTCGCCTAACACGACAGCACCTAAGTCATACTTAAGCTGGGGATTAAAGTGAAAGTTGGTCTCGTAAGCGCCTTCGTCGGCGGCAAATACCCAGTCGAAGAAACCATCGAATACGATGTTTGAGTTACCAACGGGGAAGTCCATTCTAAAGGCGGGGCTTAACTGCCAACCATCGCTGTTATTGTCACTGCTAATGGCATGTCTACGATAGGTGTTAAGTTGAAAGTAGCTAAAATAAGGCAGGTTAATATCCATGCCTACGCCGTACAAGAAAGCTTTAACAGGCCCTTCACCCTCCTCAAGCGTTAGCGCCAGTGATAGATCGGTCACTGGGCCAAAACCAACCGCTTTGCCTAATATCTTGCCAGCACTAAAGCGCGTCGAGATCTCACCATAAGTGGTGTTGTCTTTATTGATATTTGAGCCGTTAAAGTAAGTCACATCTTGGAAGGCAAACCAGTCGCCGTATTTCCAATCACCCGCAGTTTCAAATGTGATGCTTGTTTGTTTCTCTGATGGCGCTAAATCATAATTCTCGCCATAAAGGCCTGTAACACTAGCGTCCCACCAATTAACCATATTGTCAGCCATTGCAGCTGGGCTGAATAGTAAAGCGAGGCAAATGAGTTTGTTATTCATCGTAAAACCTTTTTATTTTTATAAGAGCTAGGGGGCAATTAATGTGAAACAAACTTAAACATGCGTTTCATTGGCGGGGAATATAGGCGTTATGCGAACAATGTTCAAAGTTTTTGTCAAAAAATTCGAGTTTCATTTTTAGTGTTGTTGCAATCATCTGATTTAAATCGTGTTGTTATGATTGGTGGCGGCTTGCGATTATTTTAAAAAACAAACTCGTTTATTATGGGTATACATTTTTTTACTCTTGCTAAAGGCCGTGTTAGGGTTGCGGTAGTCGCGTTTAGACAGTTTTTGTTACACTAATTTGGTCATTATTTTTGACATAATATGTCGAGAATGTGCTGCGCAACTGATATAGTCATTACTGGACTCTTTCATTTCAGGGGGAAATATGGAGTTTTCAAATCCCATTCTAATTTGGGCATGTGTCGGCATTTTTTTAATGCTTGCTGAAATCATATTACCAGGTGGTATTGTGATCCTTTTAGGTGCTGCTTGCTTAGTAGTCGCAAGTGCCTTAGCGATAGGTTTAGTCGAGGGCATAGTACAAAGCTTAACGCTTTGGTTTATTGCATCTATGGTCCTTTTACTGGCATTTCGGCAGATCACACAGAAGTTGGTTGGCGGAGACGCTCACATCGACAACACCGACGAAGAGTTAGATATTTACAATCAACTCGCTATCGTCAAACAAACTATTGGTCCTGCTCAACAAATGGGGCGAATTGAATTTCAAGGCAGTGAATGGTCAGCTTTGGGAGATGGTAGCGAGATTGCAGCCGGCTCACAGGTTAGGATTATCTGTCGAGATAATATTGCATTAGTGGTTGAGCCTATAGAGGCTGACATTGAGCACTTCGTAAAAGAAAAGTAATCGGTTTAAGGAAGGAATCTATTTATGTTCGTATTTACACTCTTTGTTTTGTTTGTGTTTTTTATCCTCTATAAATTATTGCTCATAGTGCCAATGCGTGAGGTCAATGTGATTGAGCGTTTAGGTAAGTTTCGCACTGTGTTGCAACCTGGGTTTCATTTTTTAATCCCATTTTTCGATCGTGTAGCTTATAAGCACGAGATCCGTGAGCAAGTCTTGGACGTGCCACCACAAAGCTGTATTTCAAAAGATAACACCCAGCTTGAAGTCGATGGCCTTGTGTATCTCAAGGTGATGGACGGCAAGCTTGCCAGCTATGGTATTGAAGATTATCGCCGCGCGGCAGTTAACCTTGCTCAAACGACCATGCGCTCTGAAATCGGTAAGCTAAGTCTCAGTCAGACCTTCTCTGAGCGAGATAGCCTTAATGAGTCGATTGTCCGTGAAATCGATAAGGCCTCAGATCCTTGGGGAATAAAAGTGCTGCGTTACGAAATTAAAAATATTACCCCGTCACTCAAAGTTATTCATACCTTAGAAAAACAGATGGAAGCAGAGCGTCGCAAGCGCGCTGAGATTACACTCGCAAATGCAGAAAAAGCGGCGATGATTAACTTGTCTGAAGGTGAGCGCCAACAAGCGATTAATCTATCTGAAGGTGAAAAACAGCGCCGGATTAATGAGGCAAAAGGTACCGCACAAGAGATCGCTATTATTGCAAGAGCCAAGGCTGAAGGGATGGCGCTCGTTTCAGCGGCTTTAGCTAAAGATGGTGGTCATGAAGCGATGAACATGCAGCTAAAAGAGCAGTTTATTAGCCAAGTCGGTAAGATTTTAGCTGAGGCTGATGTCTCAGTTGTTCCTGCAGAGCTAGCAAGAATTGAAGGATTCTTTGAGGGCATGGAACAAGTCGCTAGTGTCGTGTCAGCCAATTCAGTGAAAGGAGCACGCTAATGATAATTTCAGGAATTGATACCGATCTAATTGTAATGGCGATTTGGGGCCTAATCTTTGCCATTTTTGTGATTAAGCTATTTCAGTCGATCCGCTTAGTACCAACAAAGTCCGCTTATATCGTTGAGCGTTTAGGTAAATATCACTCAACATTGGATGCCGGCTTTCATGCCTTAGTGCCGTTTGTTGATAAAGTCTCATATATTCATGATTTAAAAGAAGAGACCATCGATGTACCACCGCAAGAGTGCTTCTCTTGTGATGAAGTCAATGTTGAAGTTGATGGAGTGATTTATATTTCTGTGGTTGACCCTGTAAAGGCAAGTTATGGCGTGACAGATTATCGCTACGCAGCGATTCAGTTGGCGCAAACGACCACTCGTAGCGTGATTGGTACCCTAGATTTAGACCGCACTTTTGAAGAGCGAGATGTGATTAGCGCAAAAGTGGTTGAAGTGCTGGATCAAGCGGGTGCCTTGTGGGGCATTAGGGTACATCGTTACGAAATTAAAAATATCACGCCACCCGAAACCGTTAAAAATGCCATGGAAATGCAAGTTAATGCCGAGCGTGAGCGCCGTGCATTACTCGCCAAGAGTGAAGGTGATAAGCAGAGTAAGATCAATCGATCTGAAGGTGTAAAAGCGGAAACCATTAACCACTCTGAAGGTGAGATGCAGCGCCGAATTAACGAGGCTGAAGGTAAGGGTGAAGAGATCTTAACAATTGCTCGAGCAACAGCTGAGTCGATTGAGCACATAGCGACGGTTATCTCAGCGCCAGGTGGCAAGAATGTGGTACGCATGCAATTAGGCGCACAATACTTGAAGCAACTTGATGGAGTCAGTACCGGCCAGAGTAAGGTGATCTTACCGGGCAATATGATGGATTTTGATCACTGGATGAATAGCATCGGGCTAGAAGAAACCAAAAAATAACCGCTTGAGTATTTAGCTAAAACAACAATGCTAGAACTGAAGATGGTTCTAGCATTTTTATTTTCACCAAGTCGGTAGAGTGAAGACTAAGGGGAGTACACAATGGCATTTGATGATCATTTTAGGCTCAGCAGTCACGCGGTGATTATGAGTAAAGAGCTATCTGAACCGAGTGTACTGCTTTTAAAAGCGACTTACGGTAGCTGTGGATGGGGGTTACCTGGCGGTGCTTTAGAGCCTGGAGAAACCATTCATGAAGCACTGCATAGAGAGTGCTTAGAAGAGCTAGGCGTTGCAGTTAAAGTTAAGTATTTAACTGGGGTTTATTATCATAGACCCTATAACTCACAGGCGTTCATTTTCTTGTGTGAGTTATCAGAAACCAATCAAATAAGTTTGAGCCATGAACACTGTGAGTATAGATTTATTCCGGTGTCAGCACTGTCAAGTATTCAAAAACAAAGAGTTGAAGATTGTCTTGCCTATAAAGGAGCCGTGATTAGTCGTAAATACTAGTCATTTTTATTGCTACCTATACCACTTTTAGAGCTTCAGACTCCTCTTGAAATGCATTTTTAGCATGCACTTTTTTGTAGCGAACCCCGATTTTTAATAACTCTTTTAGTGGCACAGGCTTGCTAATTAAAAAGCCTTGAGCATAATCGCACATCATAAAACTTAACTCGTCGAGTTGCTCTTGAGTTTCGACGCCTTCGGCTATCACCCTGATGCCTAACGCGTGGGCCATCTCAATGGTGGCGATAATAAGGTCATTACTCTTATCGTCTTTATTCATATCATGAATAAAACTACGGTCTATTTTAAGTATGGTAAATGGGTACGTTTTTAAATAGCTCAGAGAAGAGTATCCGGTACCAAAGTCATCCATTGAGATAAAAAATCCCGCTTTGCTTAACTCCATTAATGCATCGAGTGTATAGGCATGACCACTGAGTAGTACGCCCTCAGTGATCTCGAGTTCAAGATCGTCAGCTTGCATGCCGAATTGATTAACGGTATCGATAATTGTTTGTACCAGATTTGGGTTTCTAAATTGACGAGGTGAAAGGTTAATTGCGACCCTAAACTTGTCATTAAATTTTTTCTGCCAAATACGTGCGGTTTCTAATGCGTGTTGTAGAACAAATTCGCCCATAGGCTCAATCATGCCCGTTTGCTCTGCAATCGGAATAAACTCCGCTGGAGACACACTGCCTAATGTTGGATTATTCCATCGCAATAGCGCCTCAGCGCCCATTATACTGCCATCTCTAATATCAAGTTGGATCTGATAATGCACTCTAAGCTCACCACGTTCTAAGGCTCCATGGATCTGTTCTTCAATAGCAAGGCGACGAGAGACCTCTTTGTTCATTGCGTGGGTAAAATAGGAGTAAGTATTACGGCCAATACTTTTAGTGTGATACATGGCTGAATCTGCATTTCGAAGTAATTCTGAAGAGGTTTCACCATCATTAGGGTAGATGGCAATACCGATACTCGCTGTGAGGATAAGTTGGCGGTTATCAATATAAAATGGCTTTCTAAAGCCACCGATTAGATTTTCTGCCAGAGGTTGGGCATCGTTAGCGCTCGAAAGGTCGTCGAGTAAAATAATAAACTCATCACCTCCTAGGCGACCCACAGTATCTTCAGCTCTTGTTGTTTTTAATAGCCGTTCAGATGCTGTGATGAGTAATTGATCCCCAGCTTCATGGCCAAGTGAGTCATTAATTTTTTTAAAATCATCTAAATCAAGGAAGATGACCGCGACCATTTTTCCGCTTCTTTCACTGGCCTTAACTAATTGCTCGAGACGTTCTAGGGCCAAAAAACGATTAGGCAGGTCGGTTAATGCATCATAATGAGCCTGATGACGGATTAGTTCTTCGGCTTCTTTGCGTTCACTATTGTCATAAAAAGAGATGACTGCGCCATTTGTTTGGTTTTGTAGCGTGAGCGGTTGTAAATTGTACTCGACAGGGAAGTGACTACCATCAGCTCGCCAAAATACATCACTGCTGATTTTTTCAAGATCTTGTATCGATAATTTACTATGTTGCGAGGTTTTATTTTGATAGAGCAGTTGATGGATATTGGAATTAAATAGTCGAGCGGGGTGACTATAACCAAGTAATCGAGCGCATTGTGGATTAGCAAAAATACACTGTCCTTTGCTGTCTACGGCGTAAATAGCGACCTCTATCGTATCTAAAATCGTTGAGAACAGCTGCACATCTGCCTGGAGTGACATAATAGCTTGGGTCTGAATAACTGCAGTCGTTAACGTCTCACTCGGCAGTTTAAGGCTCGTTTCTAGTTTCTCTAGTGGATCGCTACGAGTGAGAGTGTCTTGTGATGTTTGCTTTTGTTCATAGTTATTTTCTATGTGCTGTACTAGCAGCTTGAGGCGAGTCGATTGCTGGCGTAAGTGACGACAGGTCAGACATAAAACAATAATATTGGCCAGCAAGAGCAAGGGCATTGTCATTGATAATGCAGAGCTTTGAGCTGAGAGCCCTAATAGCCAAAGCAAACCGATACTGGTATTGAAAATAACCAAGATTAGACAAGGTGAGCTAGGGTTGATGAATAGCTTTGTATTTGCTTTCATGCATCAGTTCCTAAAGCTGCTGTAAGAGATTAATTGCACTTCAAAAACGATTAACAAGGCTGCTGCATCGCGAAAATGCATTACAGATGTAAGATAACAATCTGAAGGGGATTGAGAGAATAAAAAGCTGAGTTTGGTACTTTGGCAAGCCATATTTAGTCCTTTAAACATTCAGAAATCAAATCCATTGATAACTTTTCGAGCTAAGTATAGGACTTAAATCAAGAAAGGGGCAAGATGCTTTCGATTTAACAAAACATCTGTAGACCGCTTAGAAATTATTCATAGATAAATCAGATGCTAATCAATAAGATCTTATTTAGAATGGCCCTAATAATCCAATTTATTGAGTGACAGAGTTGAATATGACGATTGAAAGAATTGAAACTGCAGCCCGTATGAGCCGAATCGTAAAGCATAACGGCACCATCTATTTATGTGGTCAGGTGGCTAAGGATGCTGAGCAGGGCATTGAGGAGCAGACTCGTACCATGCTAGAAAAAGTCGATAGTTTACTTGAGCAAGCGGGCAGCGACAGAGAGCATATTTTATCAGCCACTATCTACATTAAAGATATGCAGTACTTTGCCCAAATGAACGCAGTTTGGGACGCTTGGGTGCCAGATGGTCATGCACCTGCTCGCGCTTGTGTTGAAGCTAAGATGGCTCGAGATGCACTACTAGTAGAGATCTCTGTCGTCGCTGCTGAGAAAGCCTAGACTGTCCAATCGCCGAGGTGACTCCTCGCTTCGGCAATCCTATTTCCTAACGATTTAACTCCGCTCGCTTCGCTTATTCTATCCTCGAGTTCCTTGCTTCTGTTATACTGCCAGCCTGATTTTTTGGAGGCAATAATGGACGTATCTACTTTACTCGACGGCCTAAACGACAAGCAGCGCGAAGCTGTTGGTGCACCGCAATCTAGCATGCTAGTGTTGGCGGGTGCAGGTAGTGGCAAAACGCGGGTGTTAACCCACAGAATTGCCTGGTTGATGCAGGTTGAACAGCAAAGCCCTTATGCTATTTTAGCGGTAACCTTTACCAATAAAGCGGCGAAAGAGATGCGCGAGCGAGTTGAAAAAGTCGCTGGTGGCAATATGAGCCGTATGTGGATCGGTACCTTTCACGGCTTAGCCCACAGATTACTGCGTACCCATTATAAAGATGCTCATCTGCCTGAGAGCTTCCAAATCTTAGATTCAGACGATCAACTGCGTTTAATCAAACGTATTCTAAAAAGCCTTAACTTGGACGAGAAACAATATCCGCCAAGGCAAGCACAAGGCTACATCAACGGTAAGAAAGACCTAGGTCTACGCCCATCACATATCGATGCGGGTGGCTTTCCGATTGAACAAAATTTACTAAAAATTTATCAAATCTATCAAGACTCATGCGATCGTGCTGGTCTGGTGGATTTTGCTGAAATCTTACTCCGAGCGCATGAGCTTTGGCTTAATAAACCGCATATCTTGGATCACTACCAAGACAGGTTTAAGCATATCTTGGTGGATGAGTTTCAAGATACCAATGCCATCCAGTATGCGTGGATCCGCGTATTGGCAGGTTCAACGGCCAATGTGATGATCGTAGGTGATGACGATCAGTCTATTTACGGCTGGCGTGGGGCGCAGGTAGAAAACTTACACAAGTTTTTAGCCGATTTTCCTGCGGCGCAAACTATTCGCTTAGAGCAGAACTATCGCTCAAGCGCTAACATTCTAAATGCATCGAATGAGCTGATTGCCAATAACCCAGACCGTATGGGTAAAAAGCTATGGACTGACGACAAAGACGGCGAGCCAATTGGCCTTTACTGTGCATTTAACGAGATGGATGAAGCACGCTTTATTGTTGGTCGTATTACCGACTGGCAAGATGAAGGCGGTAAGCTCGAAGACTGCGCCATTTTATATCGCTCTAATGCCCAATCTCGCGTACTGGAGGAGGCCTTATTGCACAAAGGCATCGCCTATCGCATTTATGGCGGTTTGCGCTTCTTCGAGCGTCAAGAAATTAAAGATGCCATGGGCTATCTAAGGCTGATCAACAATAAAAATGATGATGCCGCCTTTGAACGTGTCGTCAATACGCCAACCCGTGGTATCGGCGATCGCACCTTAGACATCATTCGTACTACGGCGCGCCAACAAGAGATGACGCTGTGGGAAGCGAGTGTTCGCTTACTGGAAGAGAAAGTCCTTGCTGGCCGCGCTGCCAATGCGGTGCGTGGCTTTATGGACTTGATTATCGCCATGCGCATGGATACTGACGAGCAGTCGCTGCACCGCATGACAGATCATGTTATTCAGACATCGGGTCTTAAGGCGATGTATGAGGCGGAAAAGAGTGAAAAGGCGCGCGCTCGTGTTGAGAACTTAGAAGAATTGGTCACGGCTGCACGCAGCTTTGTGATGCCTGAAGAAATTGAAGATATGGGTGAGCTTAATGCTTTCTTGTCTCATGCAGCACTTGAGGCGGGTGAAGGCCAAGCGGATGAATTTACCGATGCCGTGCAGTTGATGACATTACACTCGGCTAAAGGTCTTGAGTTCCCAATGGTGTTTATGGCAGGTGTCGAGGAAGGTTTATTCCCAAGCCAGATGGCGATTGATGAAGGTGACCGTCTCGATGAAGAGCGCCGCCTTTGTTATGTGGGTATGACCCGCGCCATGCAAAAGCTGTATATCACCTATGCTGAGTCAAGACGTATCTATGGCCGTGAAAGCTTTGCTAGGCCATCACGTTTTGTTAAAGAGATCCCTGAGAAATACGTGCAAGAGATCCGCATGCGCACTCAGGTTTCTGCACCTGCAGTGAGTACTCGCTTTAGCAAGCAAGATGATAGCTTCAATGATTCAGGTTTTAAGATTGGTCAGCGTGTGATGCACCCTAAGTTTGGTGAAGGCACTGTGACTAATTACGAAGGAAGCGGCGCACAAGCACGTATTCAGGTTAACTTTTTAGATGTGGGTAGTAAGTGGTTAGTGATCGCTTACGCCCGTTTAGAGAAGGTGTAATATAGGCAAGCCGCGATATACCCAAGCCACCTGAAGATGCAGGGTTCAGTGGGAATTTAATGCGCTTTAAGCAAGGCGTTGATTGCAGTTAATGGTTGTTCCCTTAGCAAGAATAATAACGCAGCAGAAAGTGCATTAAACCCCATCGAAGAAGGCTTTGCGCAAGCCCACTTCGTTGTTGCACTAGCTTAAAAGGGAGTTACCATTCCTACGCTAATACGCCTAGAATTGAACTCGCGCAAGGCCTCTGAAATGAGCATGTTCAAGTCGTTTGGGTATAGATAGCAAGCTTGGATATTTCGCGATTAACGACCATTCAATTTAAGGCTGAGCGCTAAGCTCAGCCTTATTTTTTAGAATATAAAATCACCACTCATTTAATTTATCTTAATACAGGTTGAATACTGTTACAGCTCAGTCATAATGCGGTTACAAAACGAAAGGCCAAAGACGTTGTAGGAGAGCCTAATTATGATATTAAGGGATAAACTAGACGTTTATATGCGACTCGCGCGTATGGACCGTCCCATTGGTACCTTGCTGTTAATGTGGCCTTGCTTAATGGCCTTAACGTTTGCTGCTGGTGGCTTACCCAATCTAAAAGTCTTTATTATTTTTGTGATTGGCGTATTTGCGATGCGGGCCTGTGGCTGCATTATTAATGACTATGCAGATAGAGATCTCGACGCCCATGTTGAGCGTACTAAAGGCAGACCGTTAGCGAGTGGCGAGGTTTCTAGTAAAGAAGCTTTATTATTGTTTTTAGTCACAGCACTATTTTCTTTTTGCTTAGTGTTAATGCTCAACCCGCTTGTGGTGCAGCTATCTATTGTCGGTATTATTCTTACCATTATTTACCCCTTTACTAAGCGTTATACCAATATGCCGCAGATGTTCTTAGGCACGGTATGGAGCTGGTCCATCCCTATGGCATATGCCGCTCAAACGGGCACAGTGCCGATTGAGGCTTGGTGGCTATTTGCCGCTAACTGGTGCTGGACGGTAGCTTACGACACCATGTATGCCATGGTGGATCGTGATGATGATTTAAAGGTAGGCATAAAATCCACAGCGATTCTATTTGGCCGCTACGACAGGCAGATTATCGCAGCCTTCCAGTTTGCGGCACTAAGCTGCTTTATTATTGCGGGTATGCTTGCTGACCGAGGTGCAATCTACGGCTTAGGGATTTTGGCCTTCATTGGTTTTGGTGTTTATCAACAAAAATTGATTTTCACTAGAGAGCGAGCGCCTTGCTTTACTGCATTTTTAAATAATAACTGGGCCGGTTTCGTGTTGTTTAGCGCGCTGATATTAGATTATTTAATCTTAGGTTAACCGCTCAAAATCATTCAGTTATTTAAATAAAACGCCTTCATATGTAACAATGCCGATCGTTTAAGAGGACTTGACCGATCCTGCAGATGAAAGATAATCCCTACCAGTATTCTGGTGGGGATTT
>NZ_JBRILQ010000058.1:0-23822 GCF_052977045.1 Shewanella sp. 125m-7 | reverse complement strand
CGTGTCAGTGGATGCGCATTATAGGGAGATTTGAGATCAGCGCAAGAGGGTTTATTAATTAAATTAGAATAACTGAACCAAGCGGCGACAAACCCGACACTTCGTTGAGAATTTAGACAGAACCACCCAAGATACCAACAAAATCCAGCCAATCTGTTACCGCGAACCCTCTGCCTGAACTCGCTTTTTCTCAAACTCGTGAATGTTATATCGAATTGTCTACAAGAACTTTCTACAAGAGCTATTCATAAGAACTTTGGTAGATATGCCTTTCCAGACTATGTTGGTATTAATAATGTATTCAAGCTAGCATGATGCATTATACAGGCTGTATTTTGGCTTAGTTCATTTTAACTAGGGATAGAAAATGATTAGAGTAACAAAAACGCTTATTTCTATAGTTAGCCGTTCCGCTTTAACTATTGTACTAGCGGGAACCTTTCTGACTTCTACTCTTTATATATTCAACGTGCAGGCCAGTGTTATCTATACGTGGGTCGATGACAATGGGGTGACACACTATAGTCAACAACCACCTGAGCCAACTCAATCAACGACTGAAACAGATAAGCTATATAGCGAAGATATTAACCCCAAACAAATTGGTACTGTCGCCCCTTTAGCTAAAGTGGCACAAAACAGTGGTCCATCGGATCTGGAGACAAATGCGGCTATGATAAAGCAAGCGGATAAAAAACAAGCCAAGCTTATCTGTAAAAATGCTCAGCATAGCCTTAATGTGTTAACCACTCACTCAAAGTTAAATAAAAAGAACAAAGACACCGGTGAAGTTGTCGCTATGACTGAAGAGCAAAGGCAAGCATCTATTACCGAACAGCGTGAAAGAGTTAAGCTCTTTTGTACAAAGTAGACAGCATTAAACAGAAACAGACTCAATCGAGTCTGTTTTCAGCTTCAAATATAGGTAGCTACTTTGTGGCTTGTAGATTATACATTGAATGCGGAATACCATCAGTACAGGCTTCTTGCCCTGCCGTCCAACCGTCATCAAATTGCGTTAAGCCATCCAGTGCTTTGTCTTTCTTTATTGAGTCATATAGCTCTGTCTGCTTTTTCGCTGTGACATAAGCATTCTTACAGCCACGGTAATAACCATAGTGATAAAGACTTTCATACGCTTTATTTCCTTCACCAATATAAGGCCCTGACACCGACTCTTTTTCATTAATCGAATTTGAAGAACAGCCAATCACACTTAACGAAATTAATGTAATAACGGCTAATTGTTTTTTCATAATGCTCAGCTCCGTGTCCATATCGAAAGACAAAAAATTCAAAATGCATGGTTCAACATTAACCCTGAGTATTATCCATTACTCAAATATTACCAATCTGGCTAAGTTAGATATTGAAAATAAATATGTTTAGCTCAAAAAACAGCCTTCACAGTTCAAATATACATTAACAATCACAACTTAACAGACTTTGTTGAAAGTTTTTCAAACAAAAAAGGCTTCAACTTATGTTGAAGCCTTTCACGCTATCATTGATAGTACAGTCGCTAATACTAATCCGACTACTGCTTAAAGACTAATGCGTCGCCTTCGACTGAAACCTTAATATCCTTACCGGGCAAAAGCTTTCCACTGAGGATTTGCTGTGCCAATGGATTTTCCACTTCTTGCTGTAAGGCACGCTTAAGCGGTCTTGCACCATAAACGGGATCAAATCCTGCTCTAGCAATCAAGGCCAAGGCTTCATCCGTCATATCAAGCCCATAGTCTTTATCTGCTAGACGTTTCTTTAGACCTTCGATTTGAATCGATGCAATATGAGCAATGTTTTTCTCATCTAACGGATGGAACACTACCGCTTCATCGATACGGTTCAAAAACTCGGGTCTGAAGTTCTGTATGACAACTTGCATCACATCTGATTTCATTTCGTCATAAGTTTGCGTACCAAAGCCCATCTGGATCAGATCAGAACCTAAGTTTGAGGTCATGATCACTACGGTATTTCTAAAATCTACCGTGCGCCCTTGTCCATCAGTCAAACGACCATCATCTAATACTTGCAATAAGATATTAAATACATCGGGATGCGCTTTCTCAACCTCATCAAGTAAAATAACCGAGTATGGCTTACGTCTGACGGCTTCTGTTAAGTAGCCGCCCTCTTCATAGCCAACATACCCTGGTGGGGCACCGACTAATCGCGATACCGAATGCTTTTCCATAAACTCAGACATATCGATTCGCACCAAAGCTGACTCGGTATCGAATAAAAACTTAGCCAGAGATTTACATAGCTCAGTTTTACCCACACCCGTTGGGCCTAAGAATAAGAATGAACCAATTGGACGATCGGGATCAGCGAGACCGGCGCGACTACGACGAATCGCATTAGATACTGAATTTACCGCTTCATTTTGACCAATCACACGCTCATGTAGCGCATCTTCCATCTTGAGTAATTTGTCTCGCTCACCTTCAAGCATCTTAGACACTGGAATACCGGTTGCCTTTGACAGCACTTCAGCGATCTCAACGTCTGTGACCTTATTACGTAGCAAGGTCATGTCTTGCATCTCTGCTTGTGAAGCTAAGTCCAGTTGCTTTTCAAGTTCTGGAATCCGTCCATACTGCAGCTCAGACATCCGCGTTAAGTCACCTGCACGCCTTGCGACCTCTAGATCCATTCGAGCTTGCTCAAGATCAGCTTTAATATGCTGAGTCCCTGCTAACGCGGCTTTTTCAGTCCGCCAAATTTCATTCAACTCAGCGGCTTTCTGTTCAACTTCTTTAAGTTCTGCGCGCAATACACCTAAGCGACGTAAACTCGCCTCGTCAGCTTCTTTACTCAGTGCTTGCTCTTCAAGTTTTAACTGAATAGCGCGGCGGTCAAGTCTATCTAATGATTCTGGCTTAGAGTCAATTTGAATACGAATACTTGATGCGGCTTCGTCAATGAGATCGATTGCCTTATCGGGCAGTTTACGATCCGAAATGTACCGATGTGACATGCTTGCCGCTGCAACAATCGCAGGATCGGTGATCTCTACATGATGATGCAATTCATAACGCTCTTTTAAACCACGCAAAATAGCAATGGTGTCTTCAACACTCGGCTCATCTACCAATACTTTTTGGAAACGACGCTCAAGTGCGGCATCTTTTTCAATATATTTTCTGTACTCATCTAATGTGGTCGCACCAACACAGTGAAGGTCGCCACGTGCCAATGCCGGTTTTAGCATGTTACCCGCATCCATCGCGCCATCTGACTTACCAGCGCCAACCATAGTATGCAACTCATCAATAAAGAGGATCACTTGCCCCTCTTCTTGAGATAACTCGTTAAGTACCGCTTTTAAACGTTCCTCAAACTCACCACGGTATTTAGCTCCCGCCACTAACGCGCCCATATCGAGTGACAATACACGCTTATTCTTGATGCCTTCAGGCACCTCATTATCAATGATCCGCTGTGCAAGCCCTTCAACAATAGCTGTTTTTCCGACGCCAGGCTCACCAATTAGTACAGGGTTGTTCTTACTACGACGCTGCAAAACTTGAATGGTACGACGAATTTCGTCATCACGACCAATCACAGGATCTAATTTACCCTGCTCTGCGCGTTCAGTCAGATCAACGGTGAACTTCTTCAGCGCTTGACGCTGATCTTCGGCGTTAGGATCGTCCACATTTTTCCCATTACGAATTTGATCAATTGTCGCTTCCATTAACTGCTTGGTTGCGCCCGATTGTTTCAGCGCTTGCGCTAAAGCATCGTTCCCTTCTAGAGCCGCCAATACAAACAACTCGCTAGAGATATATTTGTCTTTACGCTTCTGCGCTAACTTATCGCATAAGTTAAGTAAACGAACCAATGCCTGCGATAACTGTACATCTCCACCAGTGCCTTCGACTTGCGGTCTTTGCTCTAAATCTTTACTCAGTAAGCTACGTAGGCTACTAACTTGGATCCCAGCTTGTGTCAGTAGAGGGTGAATTGAACCACCATCTTGATTGAGTAGTGCCATCATCAGATGTGATGGTTCGATAAATTGATGATCTCGCCCCAGTGCCAACGACTGAGCATCCGAGATCGCCATCTGGAATTTATTAGTCATACGATCGAGTCGCATAAATCCTCCGATAACTCATTTTAATTTGGTAAATAAAAAGGCAACGAACATTGCGCATCTGCTTCGAGAAATTGCATAGGATGACATTATGACCATTGCAAAAAACGGTATAAATCCATTCACACTTCTATTCACATTAGAAAAAATGACTCCGCTATTAAGCTGAATCTTTGTTACTTAAAAGATGGGGACTATTTGAACAAAATCAAGTTTGATTTAGCGATTAAGCCAAATAAATGATGCCATACGGCCGGTAATGCCATCTCGGCGGTAGGAAAAAAAGGTATTTGCAGCTGTGACTGTGCAGCGTTTGTCGCAATAAATACGCTTAACACCTAATAGAGAGAGCCTAAAGCTAGCTAGCCCTTGAATATCTGCCATATATTTTTGCTGCCCTTGTGGGCAAATATGACCGATAAAAAACTGAGCTGTTTGTGGATGCTTCGCCTCAAATTGCGCTTTCACTTCAGCCCCTACTTCAAACGCAGTAGGCCCAATGGCAGGCCCTAAGTAAGCCATCAACTCACTGGGTTTATGGTTAAACCTATCGACTGTCGCTTCAATAATACCATCGCATAATCCGCGCCATCCAGCATGGACAGCTGCCACTTCGGTACCATTTTCATCACACAGCAATACAGGTAAGCAATCAGCCGTCATCACCACGCAGACTTGATCTAGGTTATCGGTATAACTCGCATCAGCATTATGGAGCTGAGAATTATCAGCATCAATAACATCTATGCTGTGAGTTTGTTCAAGCCAGGTAGGTTTTGCAGGAAGGTTTAGCTTTTGCTCAATGAGCAAACGATTGGCCAAGACCACTTTTGGATCATCACCAACATGCAACCCCAAATTGAGGCTGGAAAAAGGTGGTTGACTACAACCACCTTCTCTAGTAGAAAAAGCCAGGTTTACTCCAGAAGGAATAAACCAATCATGCTCTTCTATCTTACTTATCATAAATAAACTAAAGGATTTTCTTCAGTATCTTTACGTAACGCTCTAGTCAGCTTCACCATATCTTCAGGAACAGGCGCTTGCCAGCTCATGATTTCGCAGGTAAACGGGTGCGCTAGTTCAAGTCTTATTGCGTGCAGTGCTTGACGCTTAAAGCCCATATAAGTCTCGAAAAAGTCTGGCGCTGCACCTTTTGGTGGGCGTGGACGACCGGCGTAGACAGGATCACCAACCAATACATGACCAATATGTGCCATATGGACACGAATTTGGTGAGTACGGCCCGATTCCAAACGCAATCTCAGACGAGTATGAGCTCTGAACTTTTCGGCCACACGGTAATGCGTCATAGCAGGCTTGCCGTTATGAACAACCGCCATATGGGTACGCTTAGTCGGATGGCGATCGATAGGCTCATCGATTGTGCCACCAGAAATAATGGTGCCAGTAACAATCGCTTCATATTCACGTGTGATATCACGAGCTTGAAGTGCAGTAACTAAGTGTGTTTGTGCTTCAACCGTTTTAGCCACAACCATCAAACCGGTCGTGTCTTTATCTAAACGGTGCACAATACCCGCACGTGGCACTAACTCGATACCAGGACAATGATGCAACAAAGCATTCATTAACGTACCGTTTTGATTACCCGCGCCAGGGTGTACCACTAAACCCGCTTGCTTATTGATCACCAAAATATGATCATCTTCATATATGATATCTAAATCAATCGCTTCAGCTAGTGCTTTGGTCTCTTCTTCTAGAGTGGCACCAATAGTGATAACCTGGCCTTCTAGTACTTTGAATCTAGGCTTGTCAGAAACCTCACCATCAATAAAGACTGAACCGGCTAAAATCCATTCTTTAATACGTGTGCGCGAGTAGTCCGGGAACAAATCAGCCAAAGTTAGGTCTAATCTTTGCCCAGTTTGTGTTGCTGTTATCTCGCTTTTTAGATTAATCTCTTGTGTCATATGAACCGTACCCACTTTTCTGGGTCCAAAAATGTTTACTATCTGTTACAATCGGATTGTTTCTATTTTATCGTGAAATGGAAATTCTTAACAATAACTTTAAAAGAATTGAATTCAAGTATGCATAAAAAAATTGCCAAAAGTGTCGCTGTAGTCCTTATCACGCTAGCAGCCACGGCCTGTAGTAGTAAACAGGGCGAAGACCCTCAGATGACAAAAAGCTCTCCTGAAGTGCTTTATTCTCAAGCAAGAACCTCAATGGAACTCGGTAATTACAGCAAAGCTGTGCGTTCACTAGAAGCCTTGGATTCGCGCTTTCCATTTGGTCCGCACAAAACTCAAGTACAGCTTGATCTCATTTATGCTTATTACAAACTTGACGATCCAGCATCAGGTATTGCGAACATCGATCGTTTTATTCGCTTAAACCCAACACATAAAGATATTGATTATGTTTACTACATGCGCGGCCTAGTCAATATGCAGTCTGATCGATACATGTTTCACGATATGCTAAATATCGACCGTTCTGACCGCGACCCTAAAGCCGCACAAGATGCATTTAAAGATTTCGATAGACTGATTAAGTCATATCCAAACAGTAAGTATGCAGCAGATGCACAAAAACGCATGCAGCATCTAAAAAATAGATTGGCACTTTACTCGATCAAGGTAGCTGAATACTACATAAAAATGAATGCATGGAGTGCAGCAGCAGTACGTGCACAGTCAGTTTTAGAGACTTACCCTGGTACGCCATCAGCAGAAAAAGCATTAGAAATTATGTCAACTGCCTATGGTGAGCTTGGCCAAGAAAAGCTTAAAAATCATGCACTCATGGTGATGAAGGCTAATTTTCCGAACAATGAGTTAGTTGCTAACTAATTCCGTTGAACATGCATATTTGACGACGAATAAGGTCTCTTTTTGAGACCTTATTTTTTTGTTCAAAATTTGACTAATATCGTTCATTTCTTTTCAGTAACCAGCGCCGATAGAGTACCGGCAACATTAACACATCAAATCCCCAAGCAAAAATCACCACCAAGCATGACAATAAACTGAGCTGAGCGATAGGCGCAAAATCTGATAACAGCCCGATAGAAAAGCCTAAGCTAATCGTCAGTGTCGTAAAGCTAATAACGGGCAATACCTTGTATAAACTGTCCCATAGTGAAGTCACTGTGATCTCATTAGCGTCAGGCAGCTTTAACATCAAATGCAAGGTGTCATCGACGATAATCCCCAGCATCATGCCCAATACTAACGCCGCACCAAGGCTAATAAAGCCACCATTTATTTGCCAAAGTGCAAATACCCATAACAAAGGTAAAAAATTAAGTAGTAACCCCATAAAGCCAAATACTATCGAACGTTTTAATAGACTTAATAACATCGCTAAAGCAATCAATGCGACAGCAAAAGATGTCAGCATGTTATTGGCATTATCAACACTTAAGTGAGCAAACAACAGATTACTGCCAAGTGGTGGACTAACACTAACAGCGATTGCATTTTCAGTTAGCCAATCATCCACCTTTTGCTCAAAGGCGATCAGCTCTTTAGCAGTCAAGGGCTGTAAATATAGCGTCACCAAACTAGATTGTTTGTCTGCCGATAACTCACTTGCCAACCCTAATTCTGCCACCGTATTTGTTACCAATATCTGCTTAAATTGATTCTGACCAACACCAGCACTTTTAATCCAATCACCAATATGTTGAACCTTAATCACTTGTGGCTGCAACTTTAAAAAACGACTGAATTTATAGATAAAACTGATCTCTGTTTTATCTATCTGCTTAGGCTCAATATCTGTAACCACATAATGTTGAAGATTAATTCCAGAAAAGTGTTGCGCCATTTTCTGACTAGAAATCGCAAATGGGTTCGTTGGCTTGAAATAGCTCAATGGATCATCATTTAACGCCAATTTCGATACGCTTACCAAAGCAAGCGCACTAATGACAACAATTCCAAGCATCACTGCTAATGGTTGTTTGGCATTGAGCTTAGCAATCACAACGACCTTATCGAAGTTAAGCACACTCCGCTTAATAGCTTTTGCGTTATAACAATATTTAAGCGAGCCAGAACCGTTTGCATCGCTAGCGAAAAAAATCAGGCTAGTCAGAGTAAGCACATAATTACACAACACGGCAAACGCAACGAGTAAGCCAAAACTTTGAATGGGCGGTGAGGGACTAAGCATTAGCAGGCTGAAACCAAAGATAGTGGTAATACTCGAGTAAAACAGCGGCGCTTGATTCGCCTTAACCGTATGCCTTAACGCTTGTAGGTTTGTTTGGCCGCAACTCACCTGTTGTTGCCAGCCAAAATATAAGTGAGATGCATATGCCAACGCTAAGGTAACAATAATCACCGGCACAAAAGCACTAATAGCAGCAAGAGTTAACTTTAACCAGGCCGCCAAACCAACGGTGAGCATTAAGGTTATCAAGCTATTGATGCACAGCGCTAAAATCCACCGTTTTTGTCGTATAAATAACACCGCCATCAAAAAAATGATGCCTAACAATCCCGGGGCAAACCACCTCAAATCATGACTTAATACCTTGGCATACTGCCAATTAAGCGCATGAGTACCATTTAAATAGCTGTTAACACCTAAAGGTTGCCAATATGCACGACTGTCACTATCCACTTTTTGCAGTACATTCACTAACCACAAACTTTGGGAGTGAAACTCGTGAGCTCTATGATCACTTATCTGTAATTTCAGTAATAATGCGTGGCCGTCAGCTGATAACACAGTGGCCAAACGTGGATGAGTTTTATAAGTGAGTATTTTATCTTGTTTGGCTGTGCCCTGAACAAACTGGTTATAGCCTTGAATACTTGCAATATCTTGGTTGGCTTCAAGCCGATTAAGAAAATCAATTAATTGTGCTTGGGGCTCGCTATCGCGCCAATCTTGCTCTTTCTCTAACAATAGCCAGAGTTGGTCATGACGTTCAAACTTTTCCATCATGCTATTGAACGCAACAAAGCGAGGATCCGTTGGCGAAAAGTAATCGTTAAAGTTCACATCGAGATTGAGTCGATGAAACCCCATCACTGACAGCAGTAACAAGCCAGCAATAACCATAAACAAGGTTTTGGGATATCTCTGAACTCTCCAAATCAACTGCAATTGGTAGCCCAATCAATCTCTCCCTATATAAAGCGATGAATCATCCATAGCCGCTAACAGACGATTCCCCAACATCCACTCCGGCTACTGTTGCCAGTATCTTTTCAATCTTTATTTTCAATTATTGCTCACTTCTAAAGCTAAACGTCTAATTATTCAACGAGCAAGCAAAAAAAAACACTTATTTATAAAAATGAGTTGACTCAAAACGGTAAAAGCCTTTTAATGACGCCCGTTGCCCGAATAGCTCAGTCGGTAGAGCAGAGGATTGAAAATCCTCGTGTCCCTGGTTCGATTCCGGGTTCGGGCACCAATATTTAGTTTAGGTGTTGCAACAGCTAAACCAGCAACAAGGCAAATTAAGACCTTAAGTTGCTAAACTAAACCTCGCACTGCGAGGTTTTTTTATGCCTAAAATTTAGCATTCTATTGGTTTATCGTACTATGTGATTGATATTAGAAAGCCCCGAAATATAATGCAGCAACCAAAAGTTGATTGACTCAGGTAAAGCCTATAAATAGTATACAATATACTTAAATGGAGGTTGTCATGTTAGTCATCAATGCAGAATCAGTTCATCAGTCACTTAATTTCCCAGATCTAATCAATGCCCTAGATGAGACTTTCTCTCGCCCTGCAGGCATGCCACAACGTCAAGTATTTTGCCTAGATGAATCCGCAGGCCACAGTGATGCTTTTGCAGTATTACCCTCTTGGAATGACAAAGCGATTGCAGTAAAAGCCTTTACCTATTTTCCTGGCAACCCGCAAAAAGATCCAAAGCTTGCTAGCCTATATTCAAAAATTCTTGTCTTTAGTCGTGAAACTGGTGAGCCTCAGGCGCTGGTTGACGGCACTAGCGTCACCTTCTGGCGTACCGCTGCTATCTCAGCATTGGGAAGTCGCTACCTTTCACGTGAAAACTCAAGCAAACTGCTTGTTTGTGGCACCGGTAACTTAGCTTCCTTTATGGCACTCGCTCACGCCAGCGTGCGCCCTATTACTCAAATTACAATTTGGGGGCGTAGCGAAGAGAAGGCACGTAAAACCATTGAGCTTATTCGTAATAAACGTCCTGATATTGAAGTTATGCTGTGTACTGACTTAGAGCAAAGCGTACGCGAAGCCGATATCATTAGCTGTGCTACTGGGAGCCCAACGCCACTATTTGATGGTGATTGGGTACAAGCTGGTACTCATACCGATTTTGTGGGTAACCATAACCATGATAGACGCGAGTTCGATACCCAATTAATCGTCAAGTCTTCGGTATTTGTGGATTCAAAAATCAACGTATTTGCAGAGGCAGGTGAATTACTGCTTCCTATCGAAGAAGGCGTATTCACCCTTGACGACGTTAAAGGTGAGCTTGGCCAGCTCTGTACTGCGCAAATTAAAGGCCGCACCAGCACTGATGAAATCACCATCTTCAAGACAGTAGGTACAGCGCTAGCCGATCTTGTTGGCGCACAGCTAGTATTCTCAAAACTAAGCTAAAGCGCCAAATAGGCTTAATCTGTTGTTCGATATTAAAGAGAAGTACATCTGGCTTCTCTTTTTTATTGCCCTAAATAGGGCTCAACGCCTTGAATGACAAAGGCCGTTAACCACTCATCCTCAGCGACTTCAAAATAATTTTTATTGCATTTAAACCTTTTTAGCTGTTGGTTATGTCTTATTAGTAACGTAAGCGCACAAGGAAAGTTGAGTGACGGTACAAATACAGGCAATGAAGCCAAGGCTGCTTCTCGAGCCTGAACTTATCGATAGGGCCAAGCTAGGTGATAAATTCGCTTTTAAGCAGCTTTATCAGCTGCACCACCAGCGCGTGTATGCACTTTGCTTAAGGATCACTGGTCAAGTGTCATTGGCAGAGGAAGCGACCCAGGACTGCTTTGTCAGGCTTTGGCAGAAGCTGCCCCAGTTTCGTGGCGAGAGTCAATTCACGACCTGGCTTCATAGCCTGAGTGTGAATCAGGCCCTATCTAGCATGAAAAAGCACCGTTCTTTTTGGTCGCGATTTGTCAGCAGCGATATTGATGTGCAGAGCGTCAGCGATGAGTATGAAGACTTAGATAAGATTTTGCTCAAGTTGCCAGAACGAGCGCGAATCGTCTTCGTCCTCCACGCCTTAGAAGGTTATAAACACGAAGAAGTGGCTCAACTGATGGGCATTGCTCCCGGCACAAGCAAGGCACAATACCACAGGGCGCAGAAGTTACTTGAAGCACTAATAGACCAAGACCAAGACCAAATAGATAATGGAGGCCGCAATGAATGATGCTAACGCTAAACTCATACAGCTAATTAATCAGGCTCCTAAACAGATCGCGCCACAAAAAGAGTTGTGGAATGACATTGAGAAACAGCTCGATAAACCTGAATTTCAGCAGACTCAACCTCAGCGCCAACAAACGCCGGCATTTAAGCGCCTCGCTATCGCCAGTATGGTCTTGCTCATAGGCCTATTAGGCATGAATATTTGGCAACAAAATGGTGAGCTATCAACATCTATAGGGCCATCATCACTATTAGCCACCCTAGCCGACATAAAACTGCAGCATCAACTACAGGTCATTCAGTTAAGCCAGCAACCGCACCTGGCCAACTGGCAAGCCTCCGAACTAGGATTGCCGCTAGAAAAAGGTATCGAGCAACTTAGAAAAGCTGCAGAGCAGATCTATCAAGCGCTACAACAAACACCCCACGACAAGGAACTGTGGCAGCTATGGCTATGGACTCAAGAAAAAGAGATTGAGCTATTACAGCAAGGTCAAACGCTACCCGTTAACCCATTACCTCAAGGAGCATTAATATGAAACCAACACTCATCACTACGCTAATGGCTAGCGCTGTTTTATTTACTAATATGACTATCGCAGGAGAAGCGATTGAGCAGCAACAAGCTGTTCAAGCAAATCCAGCTGTAAAAGTAAAAGTGCAACGTGGTAGCGTCACATTTAAGTCTTGGGATAAAAATGAAATCGCAATAAAAGGCACTTTAGACGAACTCAGTGAAGGCTTCGTATTCTCAATCAAAGGTAATAGTGTCACCATCGAAGATAAGATGCCGCGCCAATATAATGGTAAAAATAAAGACGGCTCTGATTTAGTTATCACACTACCAAAGCAACTTATGCTTGAGGCTGAAAGCGTCTCGGCAAACTACACCCTAAATGCCTTAGTTGGCAAGCTTGAGGTAAGCTCTGTCAGCGGCAATATCAAGGCTAACGACTTACATGAAAAAAGTCTGCTACAAACCATATCCGGCGATATTTTTACACGTAATTTAATGGGGAATACTCAGCTTAAAACCGTATCAGGAGACATCAAAGATAGCCAAAGTAGTGGATCACTAGACTATCAACTCGTCAGTGGTGAGCTCAGTGTAGACACCAAGGCCAGCAAGGTTTCAGTAGAAACGGTCTCAGGTGATGCCACTTTAGCCTTGGATAATATCGACTCATTGAATATCAAAACCGTTAGCGGCGATGTAGACATATCGCTGACAGCGTTAACTCGTCGGGCTAAACTTGGCAGCGTCAGTGGTGATATGAGTATTACACTCCTAGATATCGCCAATATCAGTTTCGATATCAACGGCGGCCCCGGCGGCAAGATCAGCAACAAATTAACTGACGACAAGATCACTAAAGAAAAGTATTCGCCGCAATCCTACCTAAAATTCCAAACGGGTGATGGCCGCGCAGATCTCAGCGTGTCGACGATTAGTGGCAAAATTGAATTACTGAAATAGCCTCTAAATCACAGTTGAAAGCAATGCTTTAACACCTTAATGTAATACCATGAATAAAAGCAGCTGAGATATTATTAACGCTGCTTTTATACTTTTCGAGCACCGGTTTTACGACCTAAAAAGTGCCAGATAGTGATGATGTTACCTTTTTGATTTATCATCACATGGATACACACATGAGGATTTCAAGGCTAGTCTAAGAACACCTGATGACTACCAACATCCGCGAGCTGGCAGCCACAAGTCCCCTTATACGGAGATACTGAATATTTTGTGCAATTAATCTTACTCAGCAATGCCTTACTTAACCGATTTAATCTCAGCATCGGTAAGGAAACGCCATTCACCCAGTTCAAGCTCGACATCTAACTCTATAGCGCCAACACTTTCGCGGTGAAGTTTAGTCACTTTATTACCAACGGCTGCAAGCATACGCTTAACCTGATGATACTTACCTTCAGTAATCGTTAAGCGCGCTTGATTAGCACCTAAAATCTCAAGTACAGCAGGTTTAGTCAGGCCATCTTCATTGTTAAGCTGCAAACCGTCGTTGAACTGCTGCACTAAATCTTCAGTGAGTGGCTCAGCGGTTTCTAATAAGTAACGCTTACCGCACTCTTTCTTAGGAGAGGTGATCTTATGCGACCACTGACCATCGGTAGTGATCAGTACTAGGCCCGTAGTATCCGCATCAAGACGCCCAGCAATGTGTAAGTCTTCAGGGCGAATAACATCCAGCAGGCTTATCACCGATGGATACTCTTCATCAATGGTTGAGCAAATCGTATCAACAGGTTTGTTAAGCATGATAAAGCGCGGACCAATGATGGTTAACACTTCACCGTCAAGACGGATCTCATGTTCATCGGTAACTTTAAAGCCCGAGTTTTTAACCACTTCGCCATTACAAGTCACATCACCACGATGTAGGGCTTTTTTAGCAGAAACACGAGAGTGTGAAGTCGATTCACAAATAAATTTATCTAAACGCACAGGCAGAACTCAGCTTATATAACCATAATGGTCGACATTATGAGGCCAGCGCCGCCAAAGGGCAAAGTTTTGCTTAAATCAACAGTCACTCAACGCTTATCACTGCAAGGACTTCAGCATGAGAAGGCTAGCTTATAGACCTAGATCCTAGTGCAAAGCTGATACGCTAAATCTTTGTACTCAGGCTATTTGATAAAAAGCACTTTAATTTCAAGCGAGGAAACCTTTTCTTACACATGTTTACCCAATTATCCACATAAGTTTACAGAGCGGGCTTGTTCGTTATACGCTAAAAACCTTAACATACGTAACTCAATGTAATTCATGCTGGCTTGATAAAAGCGTGAGTGCTGAGCTTACTTCTAAAAAACAACAAATTGATGGTATAGATTAAGGAAGAAACATGAAAAAAGTACTCGTTGGGGGCTTATGCGCTTCTCTTATCGTTGGCCTCAGTGCCTGTAATAGCGAACCTGCTGACATTAAAGCACCAGAGGTAAGCAAAACAGAAACCGCAGCAGCCGTTGAAAAAGCCCTGACCTCAGGTATCGACTTTGCCAATTTTGACAAATCAGTACGTCCACAAGATGACTTCTACTCATATGTAAACGGCGCTTGGGTGAAAGATACCGTCATTCCAAGCGATCGCACCAGTACCGGCGCATTTTATGACCTGCGTGAAAAGTCACGTGATGATGTAAAAGTGATTATCGAAGAAGTGGCAGCCACGCCAAATCTTGCAGCCGGTAGCGATGAACAAAAGGTTGCCGACTTATATAACTCATTTATGGATGTCGAAACCCTAAATAAGCTCGGCGTCAGCCCAATTCAGAGTGAACTTGAAACCGTTAATGCCATTAAGTCAAAAGATGATCTAGTGACTTACTTTGCTCGCAGCCAAATTAACGGTAGCGGTACACCGATGGCATTTTATATCAACGTCGATGCCAAAGACTCAAGCCGTTACGCCACTCATATCTGGCAATATGGTTTAAGCTTGCCAGAAAAAGATTACTACCTAAACCAAGACGAGCGCTTTGTTAATATTCGTAAAGCATATCTTGAGCACATCGAAAAAATGTACACCTTAGCTGGCCTACCCAATCCAAAAGCCAGTGCTGAAGCGATTCTTGCACTTGAAACCGAGATAGCTAAAAAGCACTGGGACGTGGTTGAAACCCGTGACAGCACTAAGACGTATAACAAGTACCAAGTTAAAGACTTAGCTACATTGGCACCAGACATTAACTGGGACGGCTACTTGGCAACACTTGGCGCCGATAAGCAAGCTGACATCATTATCAATCAGCCTAGCTATATCCAAGGTCTAAATGAAGTCATTAAAGACACCGATCTAGAAACCTGGAAAACCTACATGCAGTGGCAAGTGCTGACTCACGCAGCAAGCAGCCTAAGTGAAGCTATCGATACAGAAAACTTCGAGTTTTTTGCTAAAACGCTTAACGGCCAGCAAGAGCAGCAACCACGTTGGAAGCGCGGTGTGTCGTCGGTCAATGGTCTACTCGGTGAAGTGGTTGGTAAGGTGTACGTTAAGCGCCACTTTAAACCTGAAGCGAAAGAGCGCATGCAAGTGCTGGTTGAAAATCTACGTGGCGCCTATGGCAATAGCATTGAGTCGCTAGAGTGGATGAGCGCAGACACGAAAGTCGCAGCCAAAGATAAGCTGGCTAAATTTGACCCAAAGATTGGTTATCCAGACCGCTGGGAAGATTACAGCAAGCTGACTATCAAAGCTGACGATTTATATGGCAACAACCTGCGCGCAAGCAAGCTTAGCCATGAAAAAGAGCTAGAAAAACTAGGCAGCCCAATCCGCAAGTGGGAATGGCATATGACACCTCAAACCGTCAATGCTTACTACAATCCAACCATGAACGAAATCGTATTCCCTGCTGCAATTCTACAGCCACCATTCTTTAATATGGAAGCCGATGACGCAGTAAACTACGGTGGTATTGGTGCGGTTATCGGTCACGAAATGGGCCACGGTTTTGACGACCAAGGTGCTAAGTTTGACGGCGAAGGTAACATGCGTGATTGGTGGACAGAGCAAGACTTAACTGAGTTTTCAGCTCGTGGTAAGGCGCTTGTTGACCAATACAATGACTACGCTGTATTTGACGATCTCAACGTTAACGGTGAGCTGACTCTTGGCGAAAACATTGGTGACCTTTCTGGTGTCACTATCGCGTACCGCGCTTATAAAAAGTCGCTTAACGGTAAAGAAGCCCCGGTGATTGATGGCCTAACGGGCGATCAGCGTTTCTTCATTGGTTTCAGCCAAATTTGGCGCGCCAAAATCAAAGAGGAATCTATGCGTAACCGCGTAGCAACTGACCCACATTCACCAGCACAGTTCCGTGCTCTAGGTGCCCTATCTAACATGCCTGAGTTCTACAGCACTTACGATGTTAAGCCAACTGATGCGATGTACATTGCACCAGATAAGCGGGTAAAAATCTGGTAGTCAAACTGTAGGTCCGAGGTTCTAGGAAATGCCAAGAAAGGTCCTAGGAAAGCAAGAGGCGTGTGGCTGTTGTAGGTCGGGCTTTAGCCCGTCAAGCTCCTGCTTCTGCTTTTCCTAGCAAGACCATTCTAGGTTCTAGGTTCTAGGTTCTAGGTTCTAGGTCCTAGGTCCTAGGTCCTTAAAATAAAAAACGAAAAAGCCGTTGATGTCTCATTTCATCAACGGCTTTTTGTTTATTGTTACTTTTCAGAAGCGACAGCTCACACTATGAACAAATGTTAATTTGTCATTCAGCATAGCTTAAGCATTTGCCAGTTAGATTATGGGTACAGCCACAAACTAGGACTGCTATGAACCGGATATTACGGACGTTTTTCATCTTCTTATTGTTATTGTCGACCCGTTCAGCTTTTGCTCATAGTGTCGACCATGAGCAAAGTAATACCAAAGATAACGGTAGTTACGCCGCCAAACAGAGCTTTTCAACAAACCTCGATGGACTCACCGCCATTCAGTCTGTGCAGTACCAAGTGCCTAGGCAAACCAGCGCTGATCTCGATACCCTCTATAGCCAAGCCAATAGTGCCCAGCAAGAGTTAACTCAACTACTGGCCATGATCACCACCCAGTCGCAAACTCAATCAGTTTTGGCCGATATTAAAAGTCGTGATAGAGCCGAAGCCAAGGTACAAAACAAGCTAAATAACGATGCCAGTCAACTCACCGATATCGTCAGAGCAAGCATCGTCAGCAATGATATTCATAACTTAATGCAGGCTTTCGCATTACTAAAATCTGACAGTCAACTGATTCAAGTTAAAAACCGCTTTTCCACCCCAAAAGAATCTGGCTACCGTGACCTTAACTTACTGGTTAAATTACCCAAATCACAGATGATTGCCGAAGTGCAGCTACACCTTGCCGATATTGCCGAGATTAAAAGCGGTGCTGAACATAATGTCTACGAGCAAGTGCAATCTATTCAAGCGTCAGCAACTCAGCAGCAACGTAGTTTAAGCGAGAATGAAACGGCTAAAATCACTCAGCTGCGTCAAGAGTCTCACAAGCTGTACCACAAAGCATGGCTTAGATATAAGCGTAGCGACCAAGCGAATATTATTACTGTCGCAGCGGCGTAAAACACACACAAGATCATCCAATACTGGGTTCATGAATATGAGCCCTTTAAATTCGGTATTAAACAAAATAACAGCCCTGCCCAAAGCAGATTAAATTACCCTATCAGCCTGCACTTCTAAGTAATTTGCGGTTATACTCTCGCCCAATACTCCATATCCCGAACACCCCAAGAACTTATGAACGATATCATTGAGCAATTGCAAGAGATGAGTGAAACGGTACCTGTACCGTTAGAGCTAGCGACATTTGAACAAATTGTTGAAGTGGAAGAAGAAATTCTTATACCGCTACCAATGGAGCTGAAAGAATACTTACTCTACGCCAGTGATGTGATTTGCGGCAGCCTAGAGCCTGTTACAGCAAGTGATCCTCATTCACATACTTACCTGTCAGAAGTGACCTCTTACGCCTGGTCGATCGGCTTACCGCGTGAGTTTGTTCCTATTTGTCAGCAAGGCGATAATTTCTTCTTTATTAGCCAAGAAGGTCAAATTCAGCTGTGGCAAGATGGTGAGATTGACGAAGAAGAAACCTGGGAGTCTTTTTGGGATTGGGCCGAAGATGTCTGGATGCGCAGCTAATCTTTGCTCGCCAAAGATAACTCTGTAGCCGATGCGCGCATTACAAATTAGTGCACCGGTGCGACAAAATTACTAAGGAAACAAGATGTCTAAACAACTCGGTTTAAATGCCATTGAAATGCAGTACCTTCGTCACTCTTTAGCGCTAACCACAGCCCAAGTTGCTGAAATTGGTAAAGTGACAGAAGCCGATGTGATTGCCTGGGAAGCCGGCGAAAAACCGGCTCATATGCCTGTACAAAAGAAGCTAATTGAAATCGATGAAGCAATCGAAATGCAAGTGCTTAACACTTGCGATGGCATTGAAGAGCTATTCAAGGCTGAGCCAAAGCGCACATTAAGCTTTGTAGTATACCCAACTCAAGCCTTGTACGCTCAGTATAACCCTGAGTTTTTAGGTACCTTGCCACTAGCAGAGCTATATAACACCTCAGCATGGCGCATCAAAAAAGAATGCCAGCTAATGCTCGAAGTTGACGTAGTACTAGTGCCGTTAGAGTTTGAATCTTATAAAGCATTTCGCGAAAAAGAAGGCTTGAAAGAAAGCCGCGAAAATCGCGCGAAATGGGCTAAGGCACAGTTGTAAGCTTTAGAACCTAGGTACTAGGAAAGGCAAAGAAAGGTCCTAGGTCCTAGGAAATGCAAAAGGCAAAAACGATGAAAGCCGAGACGGATAAAGCCGGTTAAAAGCTGTGAACAACAGTGTTTGTTGTAGGTCGGGCTTTAGCCCGTCACGCTGTTGCTTTTCCTAGCAGGACGAAGTCCACCCTCGAAGCGAAGCGTTCTAGGTCCTAGGTCCTAGGTCCTACATTAAGAAAAGCATCCACTTTATTCTATATAATGGATGCTTTTTTTGTGCTTAATTTTTAGTTTAAGCAGGGGTTAAGCTGCGCCGGCTTCCTCTTTCGCTAAGCCTTTAGCCATCGCAGGACGTGCGGTGAGTCGATCGCGATAGGCAGCAAGCTTTGGCGGAATATCTTGCTCAAACCGCGTCGCCCACAATAAGGTGTGCCCAAGTAAAATATCGGCAACACTTAGCTTATTCCCCAGTAAGAATTCACTGTCTGGCAGCCATTTTTCAGCTATCGCAGCGGCTTTATCAAATTCCCATTTGGCCACTGGTAACATCTCGGCTAAGCGCTGCGCCTCTGGTAAGGCAAACTTATGCTTACCCATGGTCCATAGTGGCTGCTCAAGCTCGCTGATAATAAAGCTGACCCACTTATGGTGTAGCCCTGACTCATGGCTGCCCGCTAACGGCAATAACTTACCCTCGCCATATGTTTCTGCTAAATAGAGTGCGATTGCTGCCGATTCAGTTAATGCAAAACCATCGTCCTCTATGGCGGGGACTTTGCCGCAGGGGTTCACGGCTAAAAATGTGGGGTCTCGACCATCGCCGTTTGCAAAATTAATATGTCGATACTGCCAGTCTAATCCTAACTCTTCTAACGTCCATGACACTCTTAAAGAGCGGCTACGTGGGATCCCATATAACTTTATCATTTTGTATTTCCTTAGGATTAATACACAGTAGTAACAATTCACACCAATAGGCACATGGGTTATAACCTACTCTTGTGAATAAAAAATAGAAACCACCACTTTGTTTCAAACTGCGTCAAACGTTCAAGCAGCTTATAAAAATCAACCAGTAAAATACGTTAAAAAAATATAGCTTCAAATTTAGCGTCAGTTTGCTTAAGTTAGTTTGCAGGAGTTAGTTTGCAGGAGTTAGTTTGCAGGAGTTAGTTGGAATTAATTTTCTTAAGCTAAGCACTCGTATACGAAAGCGCTTATCTATACTGTAATTGGACGTGAACGGTAGCAAAATTAAGGGAAGAATAATGCAAAGTAATCAAGAGAGAACCATCAAACATGCGGCCTTTGCTAGCAATTTAGGCGAGTATTGGCTCGCCCCCTTTGCAATTATATTGACTTTGTCTATTGTAGGTATTCCGCTACTGCTACTGTGGTTCCCCATCGGCAGTTTCTTTACTCGCCGTTATATCAATAATATGAGCACCGAGCTAACCGACAGAAAACTGATTGTGCGTAAAGGCATATTCACTCGTACTGAAAATAGTGTACCGCTGGATAAAATCACCGATATGGCGCTCATTCAGGGACCATTGATGCGAGTATTCAAATTGCATAAGCTCAGCATAGAAACTGCAGGGCAATCAGGTTCTGGAGCACTACTCAATCTGACCGGTATTATCCATGCAGCTGATTTTCGAAGCCAAGTCTTGGCGCAAAAAGAGAAGCTCACTCAGCTTGAAGCAAGCACTGCACAAGGTGAAAATAATGAGCACAATATCGTTGAACTACTTCAACAGATCTCTGATACCCTCAAACGCATTGAAATTAACAATAAGCCGTGATGAGTCAGTCGATTTAACCGCCTGTATTAAGGCTCACGGAACGACGCCCTCGATCTCTTATAATAAAAAAGTCATTAAATATGAGTAATAGCAACACCTCTTCAATAACTAAGCCGACATTTAACTCCACCGCGCTATTAAGCGCCATGGGGCCAGGTCTGTTAATGGCCGCGGCAGCCATTGGCGCATCGCATTTAGTCGCATCAACCCGTGCAGGTGCTGAATTTGGCTGGCAGCTAGCCTGGGTAATATTGGCTGTAAACTTACTCAAATACCCATTTTTTGCCGCAGGAGCACGATACACCAGCGCCACAGGTGAGAATTTATTACAAGGCTACTTAAGGCAAGGCCGAAACTATCTACTGGTATTTACTGCGCTCAATACCATCGCGGCTATCGCCAGTACAGCGGGAGTTGCTATGCTAACCGCCGCCATGCTGACTCAATTTGTCCCTTTATCTATTGATGTTCTAGCGCTACTAGTATTGGCCTCCAGCCTTGCGATACTGATTTTTGGCCACTACGCCCTGCTCGATAAAATGACCAAGGTGATTATGTTAGCGTTAACGGTCACCACCTTGATTGCCGTTGCTCTGGCCTTTAATGCACCCGCAATTGTTAACCCAGATTTTATTGCCCACTCACCTTGGCAATGGGCGCATATCGGATTTCTCGTCGCCATGATGGGCTGGATGCCAGCGCCGATTGAAGTCAGCGCATGGAACTCACTTTGGTTAATCGAAAAGCAGAAACTATCACCAGTGAGTAAGCAACAAGCCCTGTTTGACTTTAACTTTGGCTACATAATAACGGCGCTACTCGCCATAGTCTTTCTCGCCCTTGGCACCTTAGTCATGTATGGCAGTGGCGAGCAATTTTCGGCATCCGGCGCTAAGTTTGCCAGCCAATTAATCAACCTTTATAGCCAAGTGATGGGCAATGAAAGTCGCTATCTTATCGGCGCCGTCGCATTGCTATGCATTTTCAGCACCACAGTAACGGTAATAGATGGTTATAGTCGTACCCTAAATATGGGCTGGCAACTGCTTAGCAAAAGCCAAGATAGCGATAAGCGGCTTACTGTGGTTATGTTGCTAGTCAGTGCTCTTGGTTTATTTATCATATTGTTTTTTAAAGGGGCTCTACTTCCTTTGCTGGAATTTGTTATGATCCTCGCCTTTATGACAACGGTCGTTTTTGCTTGGCTTAACTATAAGTTGATGATCAGCACAGCACTGTTACCAGCAGACAGGTATGGTAGCGCCATGAGAGTGCTCTCATGGCTAGGCTTAACTTACTTAGTAAGCTTTGCCCTGCTCTTTATCTATTGGATGCTAACAAAATAACGTACACGGACACCTACACCTAAAATGCACCTAATAACAAAAACACTTATAGGCACAGTCGTGGTTGGCTGCTGCCTTTGGGCAGCAAACAAAGCCAGTGCGAATCGAATGGCCAGCAGCGACATCGCCAAACAATTACCAACCCTTATCGCACAAAATGAGCGCCCGTTTAGCGGCATCATCATGCTCAAGCGTGATAATCAGCCGATATTTACCTATATCTCGGGTGATGATGTTGAAATTAACTCAAGCTTTGTCATTGCCTCTTTATCTAAGCAAGTTACCGCTGCGTTGATCCTAAAAGCGGTGGATGAAGGCTTAATCGAACTAGAGAAAAGTGTCAGCGCCTACTTATCAGAAGACACTAACCAGACCCAACACTATATCCCCCCGAGCATCACAGTGTCGCAGTTACTGAGCCACACATCGGGGCTGGTCAATATTGGTGAAGCGCCGCTATTTAAACCTGGTAGTCAGTTTCAATATTCTAACTATGGTTACGCGCTTTTAGGTGAATTGCTGGAAACCGTTTACCAAAAGCCGATTTATCAACTGATTAACCAGCTCAATGAACAAACTAAGCTAGATGGCCTGTATGCCCAAACGGGAGGTATTAGTAGTATTCAAGCTAAACACCCAAGTTTGATCCTTGGCCAAGTCGAAGAGCTAGACCAAACTAGCGATGGTAAAAGCAGTGCCCACTACACTCAAGTCGATTTAAACATCGATAATAAATTGGTGGCTTTTGGTGGCATGATTGCCTCGGCAGAAGCGTACAGTCAGTTTCAGCATGCCCTGTATAGTGGTAATTTGATCACTGCCAACAGCCTTGAGTTAATGACTTCCCCCCGAGCGACCCGCAATCACAGATGGGGCGTCTTAGAATACGGCTACGGCATTCAAATTAGCCGAGACGAGCAGTTAGTCGAATACAGTCACAGCGGTTATTTGCCCGGCTATGTCAGCCTTGCCGTTTACTACCCTAAGTCAAAAGTGAGTCTAGTCATCTTTGAAAACACTTCGTGGGACCTGAGCAATAGCAAAAGGACCTTTGGTTTACATGACAAAATTCGTAACAGCATTCGCAGTAAACTGATTGCACTTGAAAACCGTCCCATCGAAAAACTCTATCAAGCCGGTGTCTCAGCGGTAGAGAATGTCTTAACCGCAGAGCGAAAGTCTGAGCCAGAAGCAAAGCCTCAGCCTGGCGCCAAAACACAAAACTCATTGCCTGAGGCCGCAGAGTAATTGCTATTCAAGAGTTAACTTCTGCTATAATAACCGCCGATGATCGCGCAGCCGCGCGATCCCATAGCTAAAAGAAATCAAACTTATGATTAACAATGATATTTTACGTAAAGTTCGCTACATCCTCGACTTAAGCAATGCAAAAATGATCCGCATTTTTGCTAAAGCTAAGCACGAAGTAACCCAAGAGCAGATCATCGACATGCTAAAAAAAGAGCATGAAGAAGGTTATACGCCTTGTAATGACACCAATATGTGTCGTTTCTTGGATGGTTTAGTGATCTACAAGCGCGGCCTAAAGCCTGGCGCAGAAGTACCTGAGCCATTATCGCAACTGACCAACAACCTTATCTTTAAAAAGTTAAGAGTGGCATTTGAGTTACGCGAAGAAGATATCATTGAAGCGTTAGAGCTTGCTGAGTTCAACATGACTAAGTCAGAACTAGGCGCACTATTTAGAAAGCCTGGACACAAGCACTACAAGCCATGTGGTGACCAAGTGCTGCGTAACTTCTTAATGGGTTTATCGCTAAAGCACCGTCCAGAAAACGCAGAGTAATAGAGTAATAGTTACGTTCACTCGTAATCAGAAAAGCACTGCCAATGGCGGTAATGCTATTCGGATAAGCACTACTGTTTATATTTAAGTGGGTAGCGGCTGGGTATATAGAGCACTGAACGTGGA
>NZ_JBRILQ010000057.1:0-23980 GCF_052977045.1 Shewanella sp. 125m-7 | reverse complement strand
TAACTGCAATCAACGCCTTGCTTAAAGCGCATTAAATTCCCACTGAACCCTGCATCTTCAGGTGGCTTGGGTATATATAGTTATTATGTAGTTAAAGCGCGATACCAATACCGATGGCGTTATCAAAATGATTGTAATCAGAGATGGTCATTCCATAGCCACTTTGCAGCTTCAAATAGCCCTTTATGCCCTTGTATAATGGAAATCGCCAACTTAACTCTTCATACCCATTAGAAAAACCACTTTCAATAAGGTTTCGCAGCGTTAAACTCACTTGATGCTCACCCATGTACCAGTCAGCTTTGACCGAACCATAACCCATATAGTCTTCAATATCAGGATTGTAATCAGTATTAGAAAAGTCCGTTCTTAGCCAAGGTTTGATACTGACTTCAAGATCACTAAATGCCAGTGAAAACTCCAAATAAACTCGATTCCAGCTCCGTTCGTAAACGCCACCTTTACCATTCGATTGGTGTTCAAAGCCTACGCTAGTGCTTTGCCAAGTGTCAGTTTCGTCAGAGTGTTGCCAAAACCAAAATACTTGTGGTTGATATTGAGAATCGCGAAAGTAGGCCGACTTATCATAAGCCTGCCAGTTAGAGACTTGGCTGTAAGCGATATAAAGACCGTCATTATCGGTAAACAAATTGTTTGCAATGCCATATTTTAGACTGAACTGAAACTGGACATTCGTTTCACTTATATTCTCATCATTCGGATTTTGCGGAGCGTAGTAAGCTTGATTTGCAGCTTGGGTTTGGTAAACAGGCAAGACGAAATTATTATCAAAAGTCGTCAGTTTATAGAGGTCTTGTTGCGGCTTTAGCCCAGCAACACCGGTGATCTCGTTACTGATGGTGACCCGCTCTTTTGCCTGGAGTGAACCTGCGGCCACTAAGGCTGCTAGCAAAATGACATTGGTTGTAATATTGGTTTTATGCTTCAAGTTATTTATCTCCCTATTAAATAACAGCGAACTTCATCAACAATTTCACTACATCATTTGCCAAATATCCGCCTCAATGTCCTAATATATTGGATTTATTTTTATTTTCCACCTTTCATCGCTATTTTGTGATTTATGAAAGCAGAGATTTAGCTGCAGCTCTCTAATGATGCTATTTAATGTAGCAAATTCTATGAAATATGGTTTTGTAAAAGGTAAAACTGCGCTTTCTGTCAACAAGCACGACTATGCGGCCCTAGTTTGTAAGCATAGCTTGAACATACAAACGGGCCCCTCAGCCTCAATGCAGATAAGTTAAGTCCAAACCAGATTAATAAACAAAAAACGATAAACCACGCGGGTATTACATAAAGATAAACTGGCGATAGAGGGTTATTAATTGTTCTCTGATCTGTTTGGCTTCATCTTCGCCGCCCTCATCAACTAACAGCAATAACGCCTTCTCTTTAGCAGTGATCTGCTGACACAGCGCAGATAAATTTTCACAAAACTTCGCCCGGTCCATTGCGCCGGCAACTAGATGTGTTTGGCTATCAGAATCGAGTTTGCGCTTAGATGAGCTAGGTACAATCCCATTAGCCATATTGTAGATAACTTGATGAGCACGCCGCTCTGATGAGTCATCTAGTGCCTTTTGCATCGCCGTCGTCATTTTATCTGCATATAAAATAGCTTTACCGTTCTCATTACGCGCAGCTCGACCAATAATTTGAATAAGCGCCTGCTCCGAGCGTAAAAAACCCGCATGATCGGCATCAAGCACGGCTACCAGCGATGCTTCGGGAATATCTAAGCCCTCACGCAACAAGTTTATCCCGATCAAAACATCATAAACACCCGCGCGAAGCGCGTTAATTATCTCGACTCTGTCATGAGTTTTAATATCAGAATGTAAGTAGCTGGCACGGATCCCCTTTGAAGCAATAAAGTCATTTAACGACTCTGCGCTCTTTTTGGTTAACGTCGTTACTAATGTACGTTCGTTACGGGCGACCCTGAGCTCAATCTCCTTGACCAGATCGTCAAGAGTATTGTGTAACGGGCGTATTTCAATTTCAGGATCTAATAGCCCTGTCGGACGAATTATTTGCTTATAAACATGCTCTTTTGATTTTGATAGCTCATAGCTACCCGGCGTCGCAGAAACAAAAATCGTCTGAGGCTTAATGTGCTCGAACTCCTCGAAACTCAGTGGGCGATTATTTCTCGCAGAAGGAAGACGAAACCCAAAATCGATTAGGGTATTTTTCCGGCTCTGATCACTCTTATACATCGCCGATATTTGCGGGATCATCACATGTGACTCGTCGATAAACAGTAAGCCATCTTTGGGGAGGTAGTCGAACAAGGTGGTTGGCGGCAGCTTTGGGTCGCGTTGATTAAGAGAAGATGCATAGTTTTCAATGCCAGGACAATAGCCTTGTAAACGGAGTAATTCGAGATCTGATACCGTTCGCTCATATAACCTCGCTGCTTCCGTAAGCCGATTTTCACTATTGAGCAAACTGACCTGATGTTCCATTTCCTCCATTATCTGCTCGCAAGCCAAGTCTACTTGCTCTAACGATACTGAATACAGGGTTTTAGGCGACACTAAATAGCCATCAACGTCTTGCAGTTTTTCACCACTAATGGCATCAATCCAGTAAAGTTTACTGACCTGGCTCGCTTCAATTTCGACTGTAAGCGCCTTGTGTTCAGAGTCAGCGGGAAAAATATCGATGGCTCCGGCACGAACTAAAAACGTCGCCCGCTTAATGGTTCGATTACAACGAGTATATTGCAGCCGTTCTAAACGTTTTATTAAGTCGTCAGTCTCAATCTCTTGCCCAGGAAAGAACTTAACCTGCAGCGAGCGATAAGCTTGTGGATCGCCAAGGCCGTATATCGATGATACCGAGGCGACGACAATCACATCTCGACGTTCAATCAGGGCCTTGGTAGTCGATAAGCGTAAACGCTCCAAATGTTCGTTAATCGCAGAGTCTTTACGAATAAATCGGTCACTACCGGGTAGGTACACTTCAGGCTGATAGTAATCGTAATACGACACAAAAAACTCAACCGCATTCTCAGGGAAAAAATGCTTCATTTCACTATAGAGCTGCGCCGCTAACGTCTTGTTATGGGCGAGAATAATTGTCGGGCGCTTAAGTCTGTGGATAATGTTGGCCACGGTGAAGGTTTTACCAGAGCCGGTTACGCCTTTTAATGTTTGATGGGTCGCACCATTTTCGATTCCATCAATTAAACGGGCAATGGCTTCAGGTTGATCACCCGACGGCGGATAGCTTGAATGTAAGATAAACTTACCTTTGGAAAGTAAAGCATTGGACATAAGAGAGCCCTTAATAAAGTCTGAGTGCCCAGCATTAGAACCCGCTAAGCAACAGCTTGAGATAACGAATAAGTATCAAGCTTAGTCGATATATTGGCCACTTTCTCACTCCATTTGAGTCTCACATTACCCAAATTACTTAGTTATTATCCATACAATAAGGATAGGCCGCACGCAGCTGCGTCCTTATCCCAAGTGTTGAACAAGCCCGATTGATACCCTTATATAGTAAATAGCGGCGCGAGAGTTCACGCGGGTTTAACGTTCGGTTTCGGTAGCTTACTGCCTACGCTCTTTGCTACATTATTTTCTACACGCTTTACTAACCCCTTTGGGTTCTTTACTACATCATCTGCCGCATTGCAGGTGTACTGGCAGCTGTGTTTATTCCCTCTTTTATGGTTACTACAGGCTAAGAATAACTTACCACTTTGACTGTTTGTACGTAGTAACAACTTGCCAGATATACATTCAGGACAGACTTGCAACTGATGATCGCAGCTTGCTGAGCCACAAACATGGTGAGTGTCATTTCTCAGCATTGGGCCACTACTGCACACCGAGCATACTTCAATCTTAGTATCACAATAATCTTGACCTAAAGAGCAAACATAAAATAAACCAAAGCGCCCTTCTCTTGGAATAAGCTTGCCCTCAGCACACTGCGGGCAACATAAGGCATCGTTATACAGAGGGGCTAAGTCACTTAAGTAGCAACGCACGTCATCGCCAAATGTCCGTAGTTCTTTAACAAATACCGACTCTTTGCCGAGCTCTGCTTGAACAAACACCGTCTGCTTAGCCCGTGATAACGCGACATAAAACAAACGTCGCTCCTCAGTGTCGGCGTAGTTATCAAGTGTTGGCAGTAAGACTTCTAAGATAGGGTCATTAGCAATCTTGCACGGGAAACCATACTTATCATCATTCACATCTAGCACAATAACAAAGTCAGCCTGCTTACCTTTAGAAGCGTGGGCTGATAAGGCTGAAATCGACAACTCTGGATAACGTTTCTGCCATATGCTGACCTCTTTTAATGAGCTTTTAAATCGGCTAATCACCATCACGCTTACCGCTTTATTGTTGCTATTGCTTGTGCTATTGCTTGGGCTATCGCTTTTGCTATGGCTATGGCTATGGCTAGACTTTAGATCTTGGGCATGATGCTCACCAGCCGCACAACGAGTCGCATCGACAATACTTGTAAAAGCCTGTTCTAACGCTTTCTCTTTACGATTAATCACTAAACAGACTTCAGGGTTATCACTCTTGCTATGGGTCGAGAGTTGCTTCTTTAACTGCGCAGGGTTTGCCTGAATAAATCGTGATGCCACTTTTTCAATCTGGTTATTAAATCTAAAGGTCTTATCTAAGGTGACAATTTGAGTGGCGCCAAAGGTGCGTTCAAACTCTGTGGTTAAATTAAGATCGCTGCCGGTAAAACGGTAAATCGCTTGCCAGTCATCGCCAACACAAAACAGTGCACAACCAGGACTTGCATCCCTTAACGCCTTAACCAAGTTGGCACGCTCAAGCGAAATATCTTGAAACTCATCAACCATGATGTACTTGTATCTGAAACGTTCTGCCGTTTTTTGATGAAAATCTTTCGAGCGAGTGAGCCTAAGCGCCTGTGAGATCATATCGGAAAAATCTAGACTATCTTGCTCTCCAAGGTGAGCTTGATAACGTGTAATCACCCAGCTAAAAAGATGGATAAAGGCTTTCCATCTCAGTTGGTTATACCTAGGTGTTTTTTTAGTCACGGCTTTGGGCTGTCTCGCGAACTCAGCGCTTGGGCACGTCATCGATTCAAGCTTAGATAAACTCATGCCCGATGATTTAAATAAACTCACAAAGCTTGCCATAAGTCGGCTAACGTTACGGTAAACCCCTAATGCTTTGACTTGAGTGAATACCGCCTCAGGCGAGATAGGCTTAAACACCTCACTTTGGCTAAGCCCGAGCTGATCACAGCGCTCACACAAAAGTGCTTCTAAGCTTTTTTCTAGTTCCCCAATATCTGCCTGCCAACTGAAAGTCTGCAACAAGCAAGTACCATGGCGTTGATGCAGGGCAATCTTCCATTCTCGGCTGGCGTTATAAACTTTCGCGTCAATATCAGCGCGAGTCCGACCTTGCTTATCAATACCAAAGTGCTCTAAATACGCATCGAGCACCGGAATATAAAAGTCGGGTTGATAAACACCTTTGCCCGGCTCGGTAACGGCCTCACAATACCTTGGTTCATACTCAAATTTAATGCCGTGGCTATAAAGATAATTACAGAGGGTAAGCTCTTGAAAGCTTTTAACCAGATCACCCGACAGTGCTCTGATTTCATTATTTTTAAGATAAGCTCTATATTGTCCGTCAGACTTGAACGCTAACTCATTCACTTGCGGGTATAGGTAACGACCAAAATAGTCAGCTACAGGATCGGCCATTTGGGGATCGGCAACAATCGCATCAATTTGCAGTTCAATAAATTGAGTAAACTGTTTTTCATCGCTGGCAAGCACAGACACCTGCGTCGAGCGATTTAAGTAATACTGAATAATCTCTTTGCCTAACGCATGAAAAGTGCTGACTTTTACCGCCTCAAGCCCCACGGTCCCTGCAATACGTTGCTCAAGCTCCACTCGAGCATCTTTACCGTAGGCAAGCATTAAGATCTCTTCGGGTTTAGCCAAGCCTTGAGCCACAAGGTAAGCCGCCTTTGCTGCCATAGTACTGGTTTTTCCCGTTCCCGCCCCCGCAATCACCAAGGTGTTGTTTTCATCAATCACACAAGCTTGGCGCTGTAACGTCGTTAACGGATGCGCTTCGAGCGAGTCAAACAATCCTTTATGACTCTCAAGTTGCTTAGTCTGCCACCATTGATTGTATTTTGCGGTAAAGGTGTCTGGTTGCTTAATAAATTTAGCCAAGCGGCAGTTAAGCTTGTTGCTGGCAAAACCAAGCTTAGAAAAAGAGTCACTAAGCTTAAATCCCTGCAGTGAACCTTGATATTGCTGCTGCAACTGGTTTTTATCAGAATCACGCAGATAGCGTTGATGTTGACCAAAGGCGTTATCAAACGCTGCAATCTCCAGCAGCAAATTATCAAAGCTGAGCTTAAGTGCGCTGCGGCAAAATTGCAGTCGATTTTTTAGCGCCAATCTAAACAAGGGTTTGCTATTAACAAAGTGGAAAAAGCTAAAGCGTTTGTCTCCCCACACCAATGTTTGGGTAAACCAGCCTAGCCTGACGTCTACTGTTTTATCCATCTCAGGGTACGGATAAAGCTTGCCGTTAATGGTTAAACCTTGCTCACACAGATGCGCGCTATTACAGAAAAACAATCCCTGTAATAACCCAAACTGAACAGAATGCCGCCTAAGCTCCATTTACTACCTCAAAACCACAAAATACCGCGGCATATTATCAAGTAATGCCCAGCGCAAATAGTGATAATTCCCCTATCAGCATAAAAATATCGACAGCAATGAGCGAATAAATTGTCCATAAAATCAGCAAGCTAAATGGCTCAGGTACTTTTAGTTTTTTTTACATATAAAAACTGCGTTACAAGCGTGATAAACCACACAAAAACGAATCGAAACCCGCATATTAAGTGCAGCATCACATATATCACTATTACTGCATGATAGCCTCAATAACACTCATAGCAGCCCACAAATAATAGAAATGCTATGAAATAGCATCTAGATAACTGATCTAATAATGGAATGATAAAAAGGGTTTATCGTAATGAAAAAAGTACTAATTGCAGGTCTTCTAAGTTGTTTATTCGCAGGTACTGCTAGCGCAGAAAACCTAGATCAAGAGACTGCACTAGGCATGGCAAGTCTAATGATTTGTACCACATTTTACGCCGAGCATGATATGCAAATTGAAGGCTCTATTGTTGGCCAATCTATGATGTCGCATAAAAATTCGGGTATTGAAGAGATGGTCATGTCTAAAGAAACTAGCCAAGCACTAGATGCTTACATGGCAAGGTTTCAAAGTGCTAATAAAACACAGCAAGTCGTATTATGTGACGACGCCATTAAATTCGCTCGCGAAAGTGACTTTGTAAAAGTAGACTAACTTATAGTCATTGGCTTTAAACACTGGTTTAACGCTTAAAAGAATCAACAATATTGATAACCCCGCTAGGGGTTATCTTGTTTCAAGCCGTGGCCGGGCTAATGATGTGGGTAGGCTTGGTAAGCGACTTATTACACCGCAAATTACCTTTTGTTCAGCTTTCTGTTTCGGGTGTAGGTCGGAATATCAAATTCCGAATCGTGCTCATTATGGCCCGTTTCTAGCGACTTCTCTTTTAAAAAATCATGCAAATTCAATAGCTCTGCCGAGTTAAAGCGATCTTTATGACTCAAAGGGACTAGCGTATCAGGCTCTGTAATATTTGCAGCATCTAATGGCAAGCTATCAATTGAGCCCTGCACAACGCCTTTTGCTTCACCCTGCATCCCTGTCGCAATCACCATCAACTCAAGCTCGCAATCAAGCTCTGGCACGATTGTCAGCCCAATAATCACCAATGCAGTGGGATCCAGCTGCTGTTGCAAGGTTTCACCAATAGTATTGTATTGATTAAGTTCAATATTCTCGGTCGCCATAACACTGACAATGGCACCTTTTGCAAATTTCAGATCTATCTCTTCAAGTAGTGGGTTTTTAAGCGCCTTATTAATAGTGAGCTGCAGATCTTCACCAGACATTTGCTTAGCCACGCCCATCGCGGCGCGACCTTGATGGCTAATCACTTCGATAAAATCATTGAGATCGATATTGATCAAACCCGATTGACTAATCGTGGTGGTGAGCCCCTGTAATACATCTTGCAAAATGCGATTACTTTCATAAAAAGCGTTAGTAATGCTCACTTTTTTATCAAGGGTTTGTATTAATTTATCGTTAGGCAACACGATGACGGCATTGGCATATTGCATCAACTGATCCACGCCCGTTTTAGCAAGCAGTCCTCGTTGATGCCCTTCAAAACTAAAAGGCGTGGTCACGACCGCCACCAAGGGTTTATTGAGCTCTGTGGCAACTGAGGCCATAAACGGAATCGCCCCAGTACCCGTGCCCCCGCCCATGCCTCCAGTAATAAAAATAATGTCAGCCAGCTCAATATGCTCCCTTAGCTGCGCTTGTGACTCCTGCGCCGCTTCATGGCCCCTTTCAGGCCTAGCACCTGCGCCTAAGCCTTTAGTCGCCTCAAGGCCTATCTGCAACCGCGTACTGCAGTCAGATATTGCCAAAGATTGTGCATCAGTATTCACCGCAATCAGTTGTACATTGTCATTTAAAGCTGACTGACTAAGTTGATTGATGGTATTACAGCCACAGCCTCCCACGCCGAACACGGCAATTCGTGGTGTTTGCTTGGTTTGAGTCAGCATATCAAACATAAGTAAATATCCTTGGTGTTATCCTTTCTATCGTACCAAGAAGATTAACTTACGGCTGCGACAGACTCCGTCGTAGCGTTTTGATATCGCATGTTTACTTTATTAATTAAACGGGTGAAGTGAGCTCGAAGTTTAGGTGGAGATATCACCTCAACACTGTCGGCCATTCCCCATAAAAACTCGCGTAATTTTGGCGTATCATCCACGCTGGCACTAAGTCGGTAATAGCCATTTTCTACGCGCTCAATACATTGATCATCACTCAAACGCGCATTGCGTTGAATAAGGTTTGCAGACGGCGTGAGAAGCAGCTCAATGTTAATCGGCGCGGCTTTAGTTACCTCTGCTGTAAGCCCAATATCAAAATCATCACGAGTAATCGATGTGCTATCGAGTAAACGAATATTGCGCATCAAATTAATGGGTTTAGCGTAACGCGTTGCATGAGAGGTACCCAGGGTAAAGGCCAGCATAATAACGCCACCTGAGATTTTAATCCCTTCGGGGTTGATTGGACGGTAATCAATCCAATAGCTTTTCCCCTTGATAAAACGCTGAATTTCACAGGCTATTTGGCGCTTACTCAAGAGTGCATCTTGCATTATTTCAAGCGCCTTTGGGTCGTGTTCTTCATACGTTATAGGCAAAGGCTCGGGTAACTGGGCGACTCGACAAGCCCAATAGAGCCATGGATTATCGGGATCATCCCCCAACACCTGGTCCGCACGCTCAAAATAGGGCGTCAGCTGCTTTACACTTTGCGGCGGTAACAATTGCTTAGCGCTATGCTTTAACGTATGAAACGCCAATGCCATATGCTGATCCATCAAGGTTAAATTAAGACCACGCCAACAGGCAGCAATAGACCAGCCAAAGGGCTTACACCTATCATCCATCTCTAAACCAAACAGCCCCATGTCGTACATCGCTTTTAGCTCTCGCTGCACCGTTCTTAAGCCTACGTCATAGTCGCGATCGTTAAGTTTATCAGTCAGAGCAATGGCCGAGATCCGTCTTGGTTGGCGGGGTATTTGCTCAAGCATCGCAAGTTGGCGCTGAATATTGGTTTGCATCAAATGTTCTCTCAATTTACAGAGTGATTAGCATAATACACAGCTGCGACAGTTATTGACGCAGGGGTAAGATTTTATATCTATATCATTAAAAGTCATCCATAAACTCGATGAAAAGCACAATCAGTAGAGCCTAGGTGGGCTTAGTTATTGCTGCCATAGTGACTGCGACAAAGAGTGTCATCGTCACTTGCTAAAAAACTGACTTCTGCAATGATTAAGACAAACAGAAGCCATTGTTAGCGTTGACTAAATGCTGCTGTAGCCCATAATCACTAGTTAACCCTACTGCAAAGCCTTACCTTGCTTTTATTTTGGAGCTTTTTTCATGAGTAGCCTTAAACTCAAACCGCACCACCTAGCATTACTATTTGCGTTAGCGATTGCCTTCTATGTTTGCTATTTACTGGTCGAGCCATATTTAGGCGCCATCGTGCTGGGGTTTATTGTCTCGATATTATTTCTCCCTCTTCACGCACGCATTCAGCAACGTATGCCTAACCGTCCCAATCTGGCTTCAGTGTTTTCATGTACATTAGTCACAGTGATGGTATTGCTGCCGTTACTGTTTGTGGCAATGGCGATAATGAACGAGGGCATTAATTTTATGAGTAATGCCTATCAGTGGCTGACTGAAGGGGGAGCCAAAAGCTTTCTTTCTCACCCCTCTATTCAGGGCGCGTTGGCCTTATTAAATAAGTGGCTGCCATTTGACACCGTTAAAATTGATGAGCTCGTGCAACAAGCAGCAGGAAAAGTCACCCAACTAAGCAGTACCTTGTTAAGTGCCAGTACCGGCATAGTCGGCGATATAGCGGATACCGTTTTAGACTTTGGCTTGATGTTATTTGTATTATTTTTCTTTTTGCGAGATCAAGAGAAAATCATCAAAAATACCCGCCGCATCATTCCATTATCTCGTTCGCAAGAAGAACTAATCTTCAATGAAGTCGGTGTGGTCGCTAAGTCAGCCGTGTTAGGTGCATTTCTTACTGCGTTAGCCCAGGGCGCGTTAGGCGGCATCGCAATGGCATTAGCCGGATTCTCGGGGTTATTTTGGGGCACCATGATGGCATTTGCGTCCTTTATTCCGTTTGTGGGCACCGCGATGATCTGGCTGCCAGCCTCAATTTATTTATTCATCACCGGTGACTGGCAATGGGCGCTATTTTTGATTGTTTGGGGTGTGGTGGTGATTGGCTCAATTGATAACTTTCTCAGACCCTGGCTTATGCAAGGTAATACAGGGATGAGCACCCTACTGCTATTTTTCTCACTGCTCGGTGGTTTACAGCTGTTTGGTCTAATAGGCTTAGTCTATGGCCCAATCATCTTTGCGGTAACCTTAGTGTTAGCCCGCTTATATGAGATTGAGTTTAAGGACTTTATCGATCAGCAAGATAAAGAGTAAATCGACAAGTCTAGTTGTAGGTTATTGGTCTGGTGGTCTGGTTCTTAATATTTTTGAGGCTAACTTTGACAAACCTTCGCAATAACAATATGCCCCTTAACGCTAAGGGGCATATTGTTAACTTTTACACATGCATTGCCAAGGGCGGCAAACAATCGGGCTTAAGCTAGTTCATTTTTGCTAATTCTTGCTTTAACAGGGTTAACTTATAATTCTCTGCTAGGACTTTTTGCGCATACTTATAAGATAGGTCGAGCTTATTTGCCGCTTTTGCTGCTTTTAATTCATCCTGATAGCTTTCAAGTTGCAATTGCACTGCTGCAATTTCTGTTTGTAAATCACTCTTAAGGGCTTTATCAGTACAATTCGTTTTAACGAGCTCAAGCGAAGACTGCAACTGAGCCACCATTTTGTCGTAACCTTTAGCTTTTGCATTCACAATTAAGGCTTCAATCTTACAACTTCTCTCAGCACAACCGACCAAATTAGCACAGTTCTCAGCAGGGGCTGCTTGAGCAGAGGCAAGACCAAAGGTTAGTACGCTACAACTCATTGTAAAACCTAAAAATAAACGTGATGTTTTGTTTTTCATAAAAATTTCCCTAGTACGATATCGACAACTTGGTTTGTAATAAAAAAAATTACTCATACTGTTTTATAGACACTGCATTACCAAACGTCCATTTAGTAGTGAAAACTTCTTGTTAAACAGCACTAAAAACTTGGGCCAAGACTTAAAAATAACAGCAGGTTTGCAGTCACGTATAGATGAATACGCTACGATTAGCACAAATCTCCGCGTAAAATAAATTTACGCTCTCTATCAAAAGTATCAAGCTCTATTAGCCTTTTTTCTCTTTTGTTTGTTATTTTTATTTCCATACTTACCGAAGCATCGCTTGACAATATTTGCCAAAAAAACTTATATTTCGACATAAACAGAAATAAATACAAAAGGATTATTTATAAAGCTTGTGTATAAAGCCTGAGTCACAAGCTTATGCACAGATTCTATTTTATAGTTTATAGATTTAGTGCTTGTGGGTGCGCATTTGAATCTGATCACAGCAATTGAAAACACAAATCGAGGCTTTACGTGCCAAAGTTAATACACATAAGTATGCCTAAATTTGACGTACTAACGGCTAAAGTCTTAAATTTTACGGTGGGTATCATGATTGACAACATAACCAAGCAAGCTTCACAAGATGCTATTGAATGGGCGATAACCCATGGCATGGTAATTAAAACTACGCCTTATTCATCGTCACACACCGCATTTAGCTTAACGCCAACCGCAATTAGCCAAGCACGCTATAACAATTTAAAAGCATCGGTAAATCTTCTTGGAAAATTGGTTCATTTAGCATCTGAAGATCCGCAGTTTTTACAACAAGCGATCTCACCTATTACCCCCGGCGATCCTTTCTTTAAGGCACTGCTAGAGATGCATCAAGATATTCATCAATCGCCAGATAATGCGCGGCGCTTGCCATTGTTAATCATGCGCAGCGACTTTATGGACGACGCAGCTTTGGGGCCGAAACTCATTGAGTTTAATGGTATCGCAGCAGGTATGGGGCCGTTTGGTCAGCGTGTGCATCAACTGCACAAATATTTACAGCAACAGTCACCAGAAGGCTATTTACAGTGGTCAAGCAAGCATAATGGCAAGCTTGTCGATAACCCAGCGATAGAAAGACTATCTCAAGGGATCGCTAACGCCACCTTTCAGATCAAACAAGAATTTGCAGCGATAGACGTGACGTTGGGCTTTGAAAATCGCCCACCAGTCTTTCTTATGGTGGTACAGCCTGACGAGGACAACGTGTTCGACCAACATTTACTAGAGCACGCGTTGCAAGCAAAAGGCATTAGAACCGTTAGAAGAACCTTCCGTGAACTGCACGGTACACTTTCGTCCGCCGCCGGCCATCGACTGTTCTTAGATGACGTCGGCGCGGTAGATACCGTTTACCTGCGCGCGGGCTATCAATATTGTGATTATCATGCCAACGACATCATCAGCCGCGTATGCTGCGAAGCATTAATGCAAACCCGTATTTTTATCGAAAAGCACCGAGTCGCCGTTAATGCAACGGTAAGCCAGCAGCTCGCCACCAGCAAACGAGTCCAGATGTTACTCTCTTCAATGCAGGCTGAAGCCCTCAGCCAATTTGGATTAAGTATCGATGAAGCCCATACCGTTAAAGACTTACTCGGTGAGATGGTGCCAGTCACTAAAACCTCCGCAGACTTTATAAAACAAAGGCCAACGGATGAATGGGTGCTTAAAAACCAAGGTGAAGGCGGTGGCCACTGTATCTTTGGCGAAGATATCCAGCCAAAACTCATGCAGCTTAAACCGACTGAGTATCAAGCCTGGTCACTCATGCGAAGGTTGCACCCAACGCCAAGGCCTACAACGGCGTTAACCGTTCGCAAAGGCGAGTTACATAAAGTCGATGATCTAATCAGCGAAATCGGCATGTTCACCGTACATATCAACGGCGAAGCCGCAATTGATGTTAAACAGATAAACACTCATGGCTTAAATGAGCAACAGACAGTTAAAAAGGCCTACGCGGGTTATTTAATAAGAAGTAAATCGGCCAGCACCACAGAAGGCGGCGTACACAGTGGTATGGGGGTATTGGATTCGCTGGTGTTTAGTGACTGAGTTTTAGTGACTGATTTTTAGTGACTAGCTTTTAGTATCTAGCTTTTAGGCCGTCGTATCTGCTCAACTTAGCGTTCAAGCTTACAGATTGAGTATTGTGGCAGCACTGGCAACACTAATGTGTAAGGGAGAGCTCTGTGGGCAAAAGAGGCTTAATCAATCCTAATGACATTAGATGTAGTCGTTCAGAACTGAATATACTGGTTTGCTTGTTTGTTTTAAATTCGCTTGTTTTAAAGCCCTAAATGCTAGCGTTTAGGGCTGAGCATTTAATTTAAGCCACTCAAACAGGTTTGAGTGGCTAGTAAATTAAATCATGTCGTTAATTAATATGTTCACATCGACCAAATTCAGCGCCAGACTTAACTTTATTAATTAGCCCTTTAGGGAAACCCGTTTTTACCGATTTCCCATTTTCACAAACATAAACATGATCCATGTTCACATGGTAAGACATATCCACACCCGCAATGCCACCTACCATTTCAGAACCAGAACCACTAATTGACAATGGATTGTTCATATCAGCATTTTCAGCCTCCATGACTCCCTGTTTACCGAAAAACTCGGTTAAAGGCATCCAACCAATGCTGTCGATATAGATAGCACCAACAAATCCAACCCAAAAATCACCCGCTCGAGCAATGATCACGCTACCATCATCATTCATATCGAACGGTGATGCGGGAACGCCGCCAAATGTACTTTGAACCCATTCAGGACTCTCTAGTACACACAAGTCTTGGCCCCACCATAAAAATGGAATATCTTCACACCACGTCAGGCCACCGATATCAGTAAATGCGGCATCACCTTTCTTAGTATGATCCCAAAGTAAGGTGTTTCCTTGCTCAGTTGCTAAGGCGATTGTTTTACCATCATAAGAAGCGGCATGGGATTCAATCGCCCCCACCTCATCATAAAGGTTAATCATTTTTCCTTCTTTAACCCAAGCTACAGCTTCCCAACCATCGGCAGAGCCCAGCACAACCTCTCCATTACCTGATATAGAGTGTGCTCTTACCCAGCTATAGTAATCCCAGTTAACGTCACGAGTATCTAGTTCATGCATACCGGCTTTTGGCGTCCAAATAAATGGCACCAGTTCACCTTTACCATATTCAGTACAATAACCGTTGTTATTGACATCTTTATAGGCTAAACCCACCACGGTATTACCCGCATCATCGATATCCCAAGCAGATGCCGCTTGCGTGCCTTCCATACCTGAGCCACCACATGCATTACCGGTTAAATCACCTAAAGACATAGCACCATTTGCGCTAGTCCAAATTGCTGGAGCGCTAACGCCATTACCATCTAAGTCAGAGTTAACTAATAACTTCTTACCGTTACGGTTCATCTTGCCACTACTTGCCGAGATGTAATCAGGCAGAATGTTAAACCCTTTATTCTCATCCCATGTAAAGCCGATACCATTAATAACACCCATAGAAGAACGACCATTTTTAGCCAGATCCGTTAGATATGCATTCACAATAGGTCTAAATTCGATACCATCACTGTAGCCATTAAAGGTTAAGTCGGCTTGTTTAGTCTTACCCGCTTCAGCAACAATTGCAGTAACGTCACAAGCACTGTCGCTTGCGGGGTTACTCCCCTCTGCTTCATTCCAATATTCTGCAACTGAAACTAAAGGAGTTTGACGAGTTGGATAGCCCCCTTGGTAGATCTCTTCTGTATATAAAACATAACTTTGCCCAGGTGTGAGACCATTGATTTTAAATGAACCATCAGGCCCGATCTTACCCTGTGTTAAATTACCAGATTGAGCAGATACAGCATCAAAAAGCGGATCATTCACATTACGTGCAATGATGTTAATCCCACTATATTCTGTTTGACCGTCTTTTAATCTTAGCGTCCCCTCAATAGAGCCAAACTGACTCATATATTCAGCAGTTGGGTACAAGTTAGATATCGACACACGGTCATCAAGTACATTCACTGTACTTTGGCTCACACCTCCCGCACCATCGTGACGAATAAACGGGAACATAGTTTCGATAATATCAGGATTAGCTGGGTTCCCCCCCCACTCAGCCGGATATTCATAATCATGAATGGCCTCAACATCACAACCCGCAACACCCGGATACAATGGAGCACCAGGCCAGCTTAAATAACCCAACTGTCCGTTTGTTTGGGAGTGAGACAAGTTAAGTGCATGTCCAAATTCGTGGGTAAATACCCCCGCTACTTGATCGCCATTAGTATCTTGCACATAAACATTCCAGCCATTAAGCACTGCAGTGGCTTCTCTGATAGTACCGTCTTCGTCAGCCAGTTCCGGAAAGGCAATGCCGAGCACAGCAGATTTAGGCACACCAAAAAAGTCTTCTAAAATACTGCCATCCGTATCATATAAGACATAAAAACCATATCCGTTTTCAACAGTATAAATTTCTGCGGCGTTTGCGCCTGTCACATCTGCAATACCAACTTGCTCTTCAATCGTGCCCGCAATGTTGGCCTCAAAAGTTGATGTTTCAACATTGTTCCACTGATCAAAAGCAAATTGGGTGATTTCATTTGCACGTTCAATTGACAAGAAAACACTAGCATCATAATCAAAGGTAAACGCGGCGCCGCCATCAACATAAACCGGAATAGAACCTGCTGATGTGTCCCATTTATAGGGCTGAGGATTTGCATCATCTGTGGTTACGAGTGGACCAGCTGCCATAACAGAGCCAGAGGCGAAAAACATGGCGATTGCCAGTGTAGATTTAGATAATTTCATTATTTCATCTTCCCATTGTCAATCCACTGCTGTGAAACGGCGCGCCCAACAAGGCTCATAAAGAAAGCTGCACTGACCGTCTTAGGCGTGGTCATCATATTTTGTTCTGCTTGAGTCAATAACCCAGGAGCAAACTCCACATTGGTAAAGATCCCCTCGTTATTAAATTCGTTTAACACATTGCCGTTGACCAGATTAAACTTGCCATGAGCCATGCCCGCAGTGGTACGTAAACCCGTTTGCTTTGCAGGTTTGTACATAAAGGCAATGATTGACTCACCTTCATTCCAACGCGGAAACCCTTCAGGTGTTATTGAAAGCATCTGCTTACCATTTGCCATTACACGAGGCTTTAATAAGCCAAATTGACGAAACGTATAAGTTGAGTTTTTAGCATGCTGCCCCTTTGCCGCACTACCGATCTTGATACTGACTTCGGTATAAGGGATCCCCTTGTCAGTTAAACCGTCGGTGACCTTTTCTACTTGCCCTGAAATGATGCTTTCGGAGGAATTAATGAGTTGTGTAAGATTTTGAGTTTTTAATTTTGCCGCTTGTGCCATGGGTACTAACAGGACTAAAGCTGTTAATAACGCACTAATACTGGCAATGTTTTTCTTGATTTTCATACACCTTCCTTATTCGTTATTTGTGAGTAGTTATCCGTTATTTTTGAGTGGATTGACTACAAGTTAATAACCGTACCTGAAAAGTATTAAGTGAAATATCGGGGAAACCCTGATATTTCTCAAACGCGCCCGTTTGTTACTAAAAAGTTAAAAAGGCTTACTTGTAAGTATTGTGTATTACTGTTTTTCCTTTTAGTATCGATTAAATTGCCATTCTATTTCTGTATGCCAGATAACTGGAGAGATCTAATTTGTATCTAAGTGGGAGCAAAGTTTGGTCAAAATTAAAATATTTACTTTGCCTATTTCTAATCAGCGCTATCGCGCTATTTGCCCAGACAACACATGCATTATCGAATTTACAAAGTAGTCGGATCGGGCTAAATAGCGGATTAGAAGAAGATATTATTTTAGCATTGCTCATCGATCATCAAGATTTTATGTGGGTGGGTACTAAGAATGGATTATTTGTCTACGATGGCTACCAAGTACAAAAGCACATCCCAGTTCCAAGTGCCCCTAATAGCATTAGTGCGTTAGATATTCGCAGCATATATCAAAGTAGTGATCATACGATCTGGGTATCAAGCAATAGTGGTGGATTGAATAAATATTCAGCCAAAGATAATGCGTTTACTCACTACCGCCATCAATCAGATAAACCCAATAGTATTAGTAATGACAGTGTATATGATGTTGTTGAAGGGCCAGACGGCCACTTGTGGATAGCAACTCAGATAGGCTTAAACAGGTTAAATAACAGCACCGGAGAGATAACGCGTTTCTATCATGATGCAAATGATCCCGCGTCTTTACCTAATGATTATGTTTACCGGCTGTTCGTAGATAGTAACAAGCGCTTGTGGCTTGGCACCATAGGGGCTGGGCTGGCCTATTGGGACAGTGCCACGCAAAAATTTGTCCAAGTCGCATTACCAAAAGGCAGCCATGACGACATTTTTGCGATTACCGAAGATTCAGAGCAAAATCTCTGGCTCGGTAGCCGCAATGGCTTGCTTAAAATGGGGCCACAGCGCAATAACGTCAAGCAGGTATATTTGACGCCCTCAGCGAAACAGCAACCATTAATTATAGAGCTTCATTTAACCCAAAGAAATACCCTCGCAATAGGCACCAGTGGGTTCGGCCTTATGGTGTTAGATCTCGCTAATGATAAGCTACTTAGCGATAATGAAAGGCCACACGCAGCTAAAGGCACCATCACCAGCATAGTTGAAAATACTCAAGGCACTCTTTTTGTTGGCACATGGGGCGCCGGACTACAGCGTTTAAACCCAGAAGTCCCCTATGTGTCATTAATCACGAAAGCCAATAATACAACCCTCCCAGCGATTCGAAATGTCAGCGCCCTTTTCACAGATCAAATTAATCATAAAACTTGGATCGGCACATTAGGCACGGGACTCCATTGGTTAGATCACAATTCGGGCCAGGTTTTAAAGGTCGAGTCCTCTCTTCCACAGCATTTCATCGAAGGAGTCCACAGCATCACGCAGTTGGGCAGTGGCCAGATTTATGTGGGCACATCACACGGCTTGTGGCATTTATCAGCACAAGGAAAAACCTTAGCCTTCTTTAAACACGACCCGAGCAACCCCAACTCCATCGGCAAAGGGTATGTAAGAGTCATTGAACCTGCATTAGATGGTAACTTATGGATTGGCCTAGGTGGTACAGGGCTACATCTGTTTAATCAAAATACCGAAAAATTCACCGTCTATCAGCATGATAGCGCTAATAAAGAGTCAATTAGTGGAGATTACATTACCTCTCTGCTCGTCGATGGTGAAGATATCTGGGTTGGAACCCGCTCTAACGGCTTAAATAGATGCCAGACACGTCAATGGCGCTGCCAGCAGTTCAAACCAAACTCCAATCTTGAGCAGCCACTCAGCCATTTTTATGTCACCGACCTCGAGCGCGACACTAAGCAACAGATTTGGGTAGGAACTGACGGCGGCGGATTAAGCAAAATTTTATTTGATAAGCAAAATAAGGTGACAGGGTTCCAAAACGTGACAGAACACCTTGGAGCTGCGGGGCAAAGCATTATCTCTATTACACCTGAGCTTGATGGCAATTTATGGTTAACAACAAAAAAAGGTATTTCGTTTTTTAACCCATCACAACTTACAGCCTTTAACTTAGGCGACGCTCAACTATTTTCAGTCGGTAGCTTTTCACAACACGCCAGTAGTCAAAGCCTGAATCATAGTTACTTTGGCGCCGTCAATGGGGTGATTAGTATTGAACGTAACCGAGCGATATCTCCAGCGCCCCCCGCCCCTATTAGATTTACAAAAATTGAACATGGTTCTTTGCACTTACCCCTGATGAATATGGCGATAGCGAGCGATCTTGAGCTATCGCTTCCGTGGGGCGAAGTACTCACCTTAGAGTTTTCATTATTAGATTTTTCCGAGAAAAGTCATGACTATCAATATCGCTTAACCCCATCAAGTCCATGGCAGCCTTTAAGCAATAGAAAACACATGACATTTTTTAAAATGGAGCCTGGTATTCACCCGATAGAAGTCAGAGGAAAAGGAAATAATGGCAGATGGACTGTTCCCGCTAAGCTGAATGTACAAATCGTCCCGCCTTGGTGGATGAAAACTTGGGTAAGAATCGCATTTATCACCTTTATTGTATTGCTGTTTATTGCGTTCCATAAAACGCGTCTTGCACGCTGGAAGAAGCACACCGCTCGACTACAGGCACTGCAAGAGCAAAAGCAGATAGCCCTCGATGAGGTAAAAACTCGTGAGCAACAACTTAGCACCGCCTATCAGGGGCTTCGAAGCCTAGCGACCCAAATACAAAATGCCAAAGAAGAGGAACGAAAATCCATTTCTAGAGAATTGCATGATCAATTTGGGCAAACGTTAACAGCAACTAAAATTAATCTTCAGCTCTATAAGAAGTTTGACTATCAAGAGCAAGACCGCATCGATTCCGCAATTGAGATTACTCATACGATGATCCAACAAATGCGCTCTATATCCTTCAACTTACGTCCAGCACTCTTGGACGATGAGGGACTCGTTGCTGGCGTAAAGTTACAGCTAGAAAAGATGTCAGCGCTAATCGCCAATCCCATTAAGCTGACCGTTAGCAATAATTTTCCTATGGTTAATCAAGGGATCACCATTAACGTATTTAGGATCATCCAAGAATCAGTCAACAACGCCATTCGCCATGCTGACGCCAACCAAATCATTGTCGGCCTTAGCTACCAAAGCCAAGAGTTACTCATCGAAATAAAGGACGACGGCAAAGGATTTGACGTCGATAAAGTTAAACAAAATACCTTTAGTGGTATCCATCTTGGGCTACTCGGTATGGAAGAGCGAGTACATTCGTTATCAGGAAAATTAATACTTCACTCAAGCATCAGTAATGGTTCAATAATTAAGGTGGTGATCCCTAATGTCTGAAAAAATTACAATTATACTCGTCGACGACCACATACTAGTCCGAGCAGGGATCCGAAGCTTATTAGAGTCCATCCCTAATATCGAAGTTATTCAAGAGTCAGGCGATGGCATAGAAGCCTTGTCGTTACAGCGAATACACCAACCAACACTGTTAATTTTAGATATCTCTTTACCTGGATTAAATGGGCTCGAGGTTGCACGCTCTGTCACAAAGATGAAGACCAAGACAAAAATCTTAATGCTGTCGATGCACAGTGACGTTGAATACGTTGCAAAAGCACTCTCCATAGGCAGCCACGGTTACCTAATGAAAGAATCCGCAGTTGAAGAGCTAGAAACCGCTATTTTCACACTCATTAACGACAAACAATATGTAGGCAAAAATATTGATCTAGAGATGGTCAATAAACTTAAAGGCGATAGCAACCAAGAGACCCATTTAATAAAACTGCTGACTAGCCGTCAGAGGCAAATCTTGCAACAAATTGCCGAGGGGCACTCTACAAGAGCAATAGCCCAGCGTATGAACGTGAGCATTAAGACAGTTGAAACCCATCGCGCCCATGTTATGTCTCGCCTTAATATATTTGATATTGCCGGACTCGTGCACTTTGCCCTTCGCGCTAAACTCATTTGCCTCAATGAGGCACCTCAAGGCTTAATATAACGGGCTTAATATAACTGGCTTATATAGCAGGCTTACACAGCTGATTAAGCCAGCAGTCAAACCAAGGTAATTTACCCACCTTATCAATTGGTTGAGCCAATGATTTGAGCCAATAATTCGAGTCAGCCACTTGGCTCGTTACAGCGATCGTTTTTATACCCAATAAAAATAACACGTGATACCAACCAATACCCGCCGCGAAAAACCTAACGACATAAATATCAGGGATTCCCCGATAGTTTAGCCCGCTAAAGTTAGCTAGTTTGATTCAATGGCAGTCGCTTTATTACACATGCCCAGTTTTTTGAAACTTATCAGCAATATTCAAATAGACATATTTAATAAGAATCATAAATAAATGGAGTATATTAATGAGAAAAACAACTAAAACCCTAATCGCCTTAAGCATAGGGTTGTCTTTTGCAGCTCAAGCTGCAGATCAACGCTATATCATCCAAGTTGATGAGGGCCACAAGGGATTAGTCAAAGCCTTAGCGAAAAAAGTGGGTGGCGAGCTAAAAGTAGACGGCAACGGCTTTATCGCAGCAACGTTTGCAGGAAAAGACCTCAGCACAGTCAAAGGCCTACTCAATAATCCACACATCACGCTAGTAGAAGAAGATCAACGTCGCGTGCCACTGGCGTTATATAACGATGACATTGGCGATCCTTCAGTCACCCAGCTAACACCTTATGCCGTTTATCAATCACAAGCCGACCAGCTCACATTAAACCCCAGTGCCGGTACAAAAGTGTGTGTGATTGACTCAGGACTCGATCGCTCAAATGCTGATTTTGAATGGTCATCAATTACCGGTGACAATGATACAGGCACCGGAAACTGGGATGAAAATGGCGGCCCTCATGGTACCCATGTAGCAGGTACCATTGGCGCAGCAGACAACGGTTTTGGTGTGGTAGGCATGGCACCGGGTGTCGAAATGCATATTATTAAAGTCTTTAATGCCGAAGGTTGGGGCTACTCGTCAGACTTAGCACATGCAGCTAATCTATGTAGCGCAGCCGGCGCAAATATCATCAGCATGAGTCTAGGTGGTGGCGGTGCCAATAGTACCGAAGAAAATGCCTTTAAATCCTTTAGCTCTGACGGTGGTCTAGTGGTAGCGGCAGCAGGTAACGACGGCAATAATGTACGAAGCTACCCAGCGGGCTACACCTCAGTGATGATGGTAGGCGCAAATGATGCAGACAATAATATTGCCGCATTTTCACAGTTTCCAGCGTGTTCAACCTTTTCAACTGGGCGCGGCAAGAAAAATAAAACCGTGATTATCGACGGCACTTGTGTAGAGATCACCGCTGGTGGTGTCAGTACTCTATCGACATATCCTCAAGGCATGGCGACCAGTGCAAGCCTTGAAGCCGACGGACAATCCATCGCCTCATCGGCTATGGAAAACGCTGGCGAAGTGACTGCCGAGCCATATTTCATGGGTACAGCCGAAGCAATCGACGCAAATGCCAATGGCAAAGTTTGTCTAATCGACCGAGGCACTATCTCTTTTCACGACAAGGTTAAAAACTGTGAAGCCTCTGGAGGCTTAGGTGCCGTCATCGTTAATAATGTGGATGGTATGCTATATGGGACACTGGGTGATGCCAATATCACCGAAATTCCAGCCGTGGGTACCACACTCGCCGATCGCGGCGCCTTACATGCGGCAACGCAGATGACGGTAAAAATTGCCGCCAGTGATTATGGATTCATGAGCGGCACCTCAATGGCGACGCCGGCAATTTCAGGCATGGCAGCACTTTTATGGTCAAACCATAGTGGCTGTACAGGTAACGATATCCGTGAGGCACTAAAAGCCTCTGCATTTGATGCCGGACAATCCGGCCGCGATGATTACTTTGGTTATGGTATTGCAAAAGTGGCCGACGCCAGCGCTTACTTAGACAGTCTGGGCTGTAATACTACTGCGCCATTAGAAGATATCGAGCTCAGCGCGACAACATCATTCTCTAAGGGAAAAGATAGAGTGACCTTAACATGGTCTGGCTCGATCGCCGGACGAGTCGATGTTTATCGCAACGGCCTTATCCAAACCACAACCAGTAATGACGGTACCCACGTAGACACATTAAGAAATGCCTACGGCATGTACACTTACAGTGTATGTGATGCAGGTACAAACCATTGCTCTAGTAATGTGAGTGTCACGTTTTAATTTATTTGATTGAACTTGCTAGCCACAAACAATCAATAGAAATAGCCAAAAAAGCCGCATTAGCGGCTTTTTTATTGCGAGATTTTTATCTTCGCTCTCTTCTATAAAGCACAGCGCTTCGTGGTGAGATTTGCTATTTAGCAGAAGTCACATCCCACCATATTTTTTGCGCTAATGTGATAACTGAAGGACATGATAACCAAGGGAGCTTACTCGTTTTTGGACAGAAATGCCCTAGAGCAAGGAGTCTAAAGCTGGGTCGTAGGATTAGGGAAAGTATGCTAATAAAAAAGTTTACTCTGACCCTGACGAATCCCCACAAAAAGATAAACAGAAATAATGAGATAGGCAAAAATATGAGGAACA
>NZ_JBRILQ010000056.1:0-24125 GCF_052977045.1 Shewanella sp. 125m-7 | reverse complement strand
ATTGGCATAAGTGTTCTGACCTCTAGGGATAGAGGAAATGCGAATAAATGTATGGAACATTTATCGCCAGACACAAATCCCTTCCTACGCAATCCTTGCGTTCAGGCTGATGTTGGGTGAAGTAGCGTACATCCATGTACAAAGCCAATTTGTATCCATCCATGGCAAATTGGCATAAGTGTTCTGACCTCTAGGGATAGAGGAAATGCGAATAAATGTATGGAACATTTATCGCCAGACACAAAAAAGGAGGCGTTAGCCTCCTTTCTTTTTATTAACGATAATGCCGTTATGAGTGTAAGCGGCCGTCAGGCTGCTCAAAGATAAGATCTTCCATCTGCTCATAGGCTGATTCATTACCCGGCGCATTAAATAGCACCATCAAGATAACCCATTTTATATCATCAAGATTCAATGTCGGCTCGTCGATTTCCATCACACGGTCAATGACCATTTCGCGGATCTCTACACTGAGCACTTTAATCTGCTCCAAAAACAGTAAAAACCCACGACTTTCGACGTCAATTTTTTCCATTTCAGCTTTAGTGTAAATGCGGAATGATTGCTGATCATGATTACAGAGGTACGGCGTCCCCGCTTCCTGTAATTCAGCTAAGCGCTCTAACCAAGAAAGTGCCTTTATAATTTCACTTTGATGAAATCCAGCACGCGTCAGTTCTTTCGTGAGTTCGTCTTCATCTACTAAGAATTCCACTTCACTATGAACATAGTTTTCAAATAAATACATGAGGATATCAAACATGGCTAGCTCCTCTTTAGTCTTATGTAACCACCAGGGACCGCAGTAATACAAGCCTGCAGCTCGAGTTCAAGCAATTGCTCCAATACTAGCTCTATGGTTTTTCCGCTATGCTCAACTACATCATCTATTGTTGTAGTCTCATAGCCTACACTAGCTAACAGCGAGAAAAATGGCAAATCAGAGGCGCTTTCTCCCCCTATATGGTGGCACGCCTTGAGTTCTTCAAGGTGAAACTGTGATAAAGCGGTAACTTCTTCCAATATATCGGTTACAGACTCGACTAACTTAGCACCATCACGTAATAATTTATGGCACCCTTCACTTTGACCGCTTAACACACTCCCTGGTACAGCAAACACCTCACGCCCCTGCTCAGTAGCGAGTCGCGCAGTGATCAATGAACCACTTCTCAAGCTTGCTTCAACCACTAAGGTCCCTATAGTTAGACCACTGATAATGCGATTTCGTTTCGGAAAATTTCCAGAAAAGGGCTTAACGTCGGGCCAAAACTCACTCAATATACAGCCATCTTTTTGAATATCGTGGTAGATACGAGTGTGACGCTTAGGGTAAATCACATCTGCCCCAGCCCCCAAAACAGCAATACTAGGCTTTTCAATATCGATTGCCGCTTGGTGGGCAGCGCCATCAATTCCTAGCGCCATACCACTTATTATCGCCAGACTATGTGAGGCTAATTGAGCGGCTAGTTCATAAGCCACTTTTTTGCCGCCAAGGGTCGCATTTCGGCTACCGACAACGGCGATCCCAGGAAACAATAGCGCATCAAGATTACCTTTTAAAAACAACACGGCGGGGGGATCGTTTATTTGCTTTAATAACGGTGGATAGAGAGGATCACTAAGACAGAGCAAATGATGAGTATCTGCCGCTTGCTGCCAAGCTAAGGCCGCATCAACTAATGCATAGTCAGGAGATAAATTAGATTGTAGTAACGATTCTGGTAATGGCAGCGCTTGTGGTTCATGCGCTAACCTTTGCCTTAACTCTGCTACATCCATGTAGTTTATTAATTGTTTAATCCGGGCGGGTCCTAGCCCAGATACAGCTGAAACAACTAGCCAATCGACCAGTTTATCGTTAATGGTTTATCCTTTAAAAAGCCAATGCCATCATTAAGATGGCATCGATAGCGTCGGTATATCTAACCTTAGTCTATTCGCTACTAATCAGCGAATCAGGAATAGTAAGTTTGTCAGCCACTCGTACAGGACGCTCATTGACTAAAATGATGCCCATACTGGTTTTATCGAAGACTTTAAAAACCATCAACTTACCACGGTATAGATCAGGCATTTTTACTGCATTATCTGACGAAATATTAGCGAGCATCTTCTCATAGCGATTACGGTCATGGGGTTGTACGGGGATACCATCCCCATCAACAACCACAACTTCACCGTCTTTAAAGATAGAAAACACTTGCCCAGCTTCAAGCCCGTCGACGTTTCCTCTATCTAGGTAAACCACATCGAGCTTACCCATTTCACGAATATCTTTGCCCGATGCCAATACGCTTGCAGGCTCTTTAAGCTCTGCCGCTCGAGGCATGAAATACGCAGGCATTAACGAATCGTCTTCAATCGGTAGAACACGATAGCCGGCCGCAGTTTCTTGCAGGTTACTCAGTAACTCCACCTTAGAGATTGGGCCCGACTCAACCACTCGACCAGACGCCGATAGAATCACTTCGAGTCCTAGATTTTCGCCGTCACTATTCTTGAATGTTCGGCCATCAACATAAACGCCAAGCTTGTCACCTACCGCTAGCTCCCCCTGCACATAAATAATGTCAGATGCCACGTGGAAATTAGAAGGACTCTCACCGCCCATGACTTTGGGTTGTTGCTCGAACCAATCAGCATCAACGACTCTGTTTTGTAATAGATAGGGTTGGATTAGAGACAGGTCTATTGCCGGAATCGCACCATTTTTAGCTGAGATGCGGCCTTGGGGGCTCTTTCTGATATGAGGCTTAACCACCAAGCGCGGTTCACCATCGATAAACACCAGAGTCAGTTTGTCGCCAGGGTAGATAAGGTGTGGATTCGCTACTTGAGGGTTTACGCCCCACAGCTTAGGCCAGCGCCAAGGATCGTTTAGGAAAGATGCTGAGATATCCCAAAGGGTATCACCTTTCTTAACCACATAAGAATCAGGATATCCCGACTTTAGCGTTAAGGTATCAGCGAAAACAGAAGTGCAACCAACTATAAGTGAAGCAAGTAATATTAACCGTTTCATCAGGGTATCCATGCTATTTGCTCTTTTATTAGAGTATATGTAGAGCTTTTGCTGTTATTGAATGCCGCTAACGACTAAAATTGAGCCATTAGCCAAAGTCAGTATAACTAACTGGCTCAAATTTGACAGACTTGTTAAGAGTTTAGATATGAGTTTATTAAAAGTTTTACGTTTTCCCGACGAAAGATTACGTACCGTAGCAAAGCCGATAACAGAGTTTAACGCTGCCCTTCAAACACAAATCGACGATATGTTCGAAACCATGTATGAAGAGAAGGGAATTGGCCTAGCTGCCACCCAAGTTGATTATCATCATCAGCTTATCGTTATGGATCTTCAAGATGAAATTGAACGCCCTAAAGTGTTCATCAATTTGGAAATCACAGCCAAAAGCGGTGATTTTTGTAACGAAGAGGGCTGTTTATCTGTTCCTGGCATCTACGCCAAAGTAGATCGCGCCGAGTTCGTCACAATCAAAGCACTCGATCGCGATGGTAACGAGTTTACTTTAGAGGCTGATGATTTGTTTGCTATCTGCTTACAACATGAATTAGACCATCTATCAGGCAAACTGTTTGTTGACTACCTATCACCACTTAAGCGTCAACGCATCAAACAGAAGCTCGAAAAAGCGGCTCGTCTAGACGCTAAACAAGGATAAATTTTTGAAACCATTAAATGTCATTTTTGCAGGAACGCCTGACTTTGCTGCACGCCATCTTCAAGCGCTAATTGATTCAGAGCATAACGTTATTGCCGTATACACCCAGCCAGATAGACCTGCTGGCCGCGGTAAAAAACTGCAAGCTAGCCCAGTCAAAGCATTAGCGCTTGAAAATGACATCGCAGTTTATCAACCTAAATCGCTACGTGACGAAGACGCTCAAGCAGAACTTGCCGCCTTAAACGCTGACATTATGGTTGTGGTTGCTTACGGGTTAATTTTGCCTAAAGTCGTGCTCGACACCCCTCGACTTGGCTGCATCAATGTTCATGGTTCAATCTTGCCACGCTGGCGTGGCGCTGCCCCCATTCAACGTGCACTATGGGCTGGCGACAGTGAAACGGGCGTCACCATTATGCAGATGGATATTGGCCTAGATACCGGTGACATGCTGTTAAAGACGCAGCTAAAAATCGAAGACACTGACACTTCAGCAACCCTTTACGACAAGCTAGCAGAGCAAGGCCCAAGTGCACTGATTAAAGCATTAGCGGCTATTGCAGAAGATAATCTTCCTGCTGAGAAGCAAGATGAAAGCTTAGCCAATTACGCAGAAAAGCTGTCAAAAGAGGAAGCTCGCCTAGATTGGTCTAAATCGGCAACGGCATTATGGCGTGAAATTCGCGCCTTTAACCCTTGGCCAGTTAGCCACTACGCACACGAAGGCAACACCATCAAAGTATGGCAAAGCTATGTGAGTGATGAGACCAGCACAGCGCTAGCCGGCACAATTTTGTCAGCCGATAAAAGTGGCATTAGCATCGCTACGGGTGAAGGCGTGTTAATCATCACCCAGATGCAGCTTCCAGGTAAAAAACCATTAAATGTTGCCGACATCCTCAACTCTAGAGCTGACTGGTTTACCCCAGGAACCGTTCTTACTAGCACTGACAATCAAGAGGCTTAATCACTAATGAACTTAAGAGCTTTGGCCGCTAAGGTCGTTTTTCAGGTGTTAGAAAAAGGTATCTCACTTTCTGTGGCACTACCCGATCAGCAAAAACATCTCGACAGTGGTAAAGACAAGGCGCTACTTGCCGAGCTTTGCTATGGCGTGATGCGTCATTTGCCGCAGTTAGACAAACAAGTCAGCGACTGTATGAGCAAGCCTATGAAGGGCAAACAACGCATAGTGCACCAACTATTACTTGTTGGTTGCTATCAGCTGTACTTCACCCGAATCCCAAGCCATGCAGCGATATCTGAGACAGCCGAAGCCTGTCGTCAACTTAAGTTCGAAGGCTTAGTTAAAGTGGTTAATGGTGTCTTGCGTAATATTCAGCGCCAAGAAAAGCCACTCTCCACCGAAAATGACACTTTAGCCTATAACACCCCCGCCTGGATCATTAAGCGTTTACAAGCTGCGTACCCAGACAACTGGCAAGCGGTGATAGAGCAAAGCCATGAGCGCCCACCTATGTGGTTGCGTAACAATCAGCAATCGCAATCAAGAGACACCTACTTGCAAGCGCTTGCAGGTATGGATATTGAAGCTCAAGCAGGCAATAGCCCTGACTCAATCCTATTAAGCAGCCCACGAGATGTGATGCAGCTACCCGGTTTTGAAACTGGTGCAGCATCAGTGCAAGACGGTGCGGCTCAATGGGCAGCAACCTTATTAGCACCACAAGGCGATGAACTCGTACTCGACGCCTGTGCCGCTCCGGGTGGTAAAAGCTGTCATTTATTGGAATTGGCACCCAACATTAAGCTGGTTGCGGTAGATTTCGACGCAAAACGCCTTGAGCGTGTGCAGCAGAACCTCGATAGATTGTCACTCAACGCCGAGCTATTTCATGGCGATGCGGCCAATATCGACTCATGGTGGCAGGGCGACAAATTTGACCGTATATTGCTTGACGCCCCTTGCTCTGCAACGGGGGTTATCCGTCGTCACCCCGATATTAAATGGCTTAGAAAGAACAACGATATCGAAGAGTTGGCGCAATTACAGTCACAAATTTTCGATCATTGCTGGAAGTGGTTAAAGCCAGGTGGCACACTCTTATATGCAACATGTTCGATTTTGCCACAGGAAAACAAAGATCAAGTCAGTGCTTTCTTAGCCAGAACACCTGACGCGACCTTAGTTCCAATAGCAGAGCAAGCTAATCCAGACGACATTGGTTGGCAAATTGTTCCAGGGCAAGACAACATGGACGGCTTTTATTACGCTCGCCTAGTGAAGGATTAGTACGGCAATGAAAATTATCATTTTGGGTGCAGGACAAGTTGGCGGTACATTAGCCGAAAACTTAGTTGGCGAAAACAATGACATCACCATTGTCGATACCGACAAAAACCGCCTACGTAGCTTACAAGATAAGTACGATTTAAGGGTGGTCGTGGGTCATGGTGCTCACCCAAGTGTATTGAAAGAGGCTGGCGCCGAAGACGCAGATATGCTGATTGCGGTAACCAATAGTGACGAGTGCAATATGGCAGCATGCCAGATTGCCTACTCACTTTATGGTACGCCGACTAAAATTGCCCGAATTCGTTCTGAACAATACCTAGGTCTGCGCGATAAACTGTTTATCGACAGCGAAACCAAGAATGCTGAACATCGCCCTCGTGGCGGTTTTATTATTGATGAGCTAATAGCACCAGAGCAACTGGTGACCGCCTACATAGCTCGCCTTGTTGAATACCCTGGAGCATTACAGGTGCTCGAGTTTGCCGAAGGCCGACTAAGTTTAGTTGCCGTGCGTGCCTACTATGGCGGCCCATTAGTGGGTAATGCACTCGCAGCGCTGCGCGAGCATATGCCGAATATTGATACCCGAGTTGCCGCTATTTTTAGACAGGGTCGTCCAATTATGCCTCGCGGCACCACCATTATCGAAGCCGATGACGAAGTGTTCTTCGTGGCCGACAGTCGCCACGTACGCGCGGTAATGAGTGAGATGCAGAAGCTCGATAATTCTTATCGCAATATTATGATCGCCGGTGGCGGTAATATTGGTTTGGGACTAGCGAAAAAGTTACAACGCAACCACTCCGTAAAACTGATTGAGCGTAAGCAAGAGCGCGCGGAAGAGTTATCAGAAAAACTAGAAAACACGACGGTATTTTGTGGCGACGCCTCAGATCAAGAGCTATTGCTTGAAGAGCATATTGACCAAACTGATGTGTTTATTGCGGTGACTAACGACGATGAAGCCAACATCATGGCAGCATTACTCGCCAAACGTATGGGCGCTAAAAAAGTCATGGTACTTATTCAGCGCGAGGCCTATGTCGATATTGTGCAAGAAGCGAATATTGATATCGCTATTTCTCCACAACAAGCTACGATTTCTGCATTGCTGACTCATATTCGCCAAGGTGACATTTGTAATGTTTACTCGCTACGTCGCGGCGCTGCAGAGGCAATCGAAGCGATTGCTCATGGTGATTCAAATACTTCTAAAGTGGTTGGAAAGCAGATCAGCGAAATCAAATTACCACCAGGGACCACCATTGGCGCTATCGTTCGCGACGAAGAAGTGCTCATGGCCCACGATAAAACCGTTATCGAACAAGGTGATCACGTTATTCTGTTTTTAGTAAACAAGAAGTTTATTGGCGAAGTAGAAAAGCTGTTCCAGCCGAGCGCTTTTTTCTTTTAAAGCATACCCTAGCGTCAATACTTGCTTTACCTTATTAAGCCAACGATACGTTGATGTTGGCTTAATAAGCCAGTCATTAATATGACTTGAATTGCACCAACTGAAAGAATCAAAACTAAGCACCTTTTTACTTAGATTGGTATAAAACATTATGCTGAACTATCGTCCTCTACTATTTATTTTAGGAATTTTCCTCTCAACGCTCACTGCGTTTATGTTAATTCCCGGCGTCTTTGCCCTCTACTATGGTGAAGAAACTGTTGGTGCCTTCATGATCTCATCTCTGGTCACAGGCTCTGCAGCCAGCTTCTGTATGCACCAAGGTCAAAGCCGAAAACTTCACCTTAATATTCGAGATATGTTCCTGCTCACCAGTCTCACATGGTTTATCGTGAGTCTATTTGCAGCAATGCCCTTCACCTTGTATCACGGCATCAACTATACCGACGCTTTCTTCGAAACCATGTCAGGTATTACCACGACGGGCTCGACGGTGTTGTCTGGCCTCGACACCATGGACCACAGCATCTTGATCTGGCGCTCATTGCTACAGTGGTTAGGTGGGATAGGCTTTATTGTAATGGCAGTGGCCGTATTACCTTTCTTAAACGTCGGTGGTATGCGTTTATTTAGAACTGAATCTTCCGACTGGAGTGACAAAACAACCCCGCGTACTCAATATATGGCCAAGAGCCTATTCATTGTTTACATCATACTGACTCTTTTATGTTTTGCTGCCTATCACCAAAGCGGTATGACCTGGTTTGAAGCGATTAATCACGCCATGACCACCCTATCTACTGGGGGCTATTCAACCTCAGATCGTTCAATGGCTGCATTTTCAGATGAGGCTCAATGGGTTGGCACCACCTTTATGCTCGCTGGCGGCTTACCCCTGCTGATGTTTGTCTATATGGTGCAGCAACGTTCGCTAAAAGTATGGAATGATGCGCAGGTAAAAGGCTTCATAAAGTTTGTGGTTTTAATTTCTTGCTCACTGGCATTATGGTTTTGGAGTACCAGAGACATTGCAGCACTCGATGCCCTTCGTATCGTCAGTTTTAATGTGGTTTCAGTAGTCACCACCACAGGTTATGGCCTCACGGATTACACGGCCTGGGGGGCGCTGGCTAATATCGCCTTTCTATTCTTAATGTTTGTCGGTAGTTGTTCTGGCTCGACCTCTGGCGGCATTAAAATCTTCCGTTTTCAAATTGCTAACGTCATTATGCGCGATCAATTAAAACAGCAATTCCACCCTAATGGTGTATTTAAAGAGCGCTATAACAACCACATTATTCGCGGAGATATTGTTCGCTCGCTAGTCACCTTTATTATGTTATTTATGACGGTAATCATCGCACTGTCGATAATTCTAGTCCTTACAGGGCTAGACCCTATCACTAGTTTTACTGGCGCGATTACTGCGGTAAGTAATGTTGGCCCGGGATTAGGCGACACCATAGGGCCTGCAGGAAACTTCTCCAGCCTACCCGACGTAGCCAAATGGGCCCTAGCAATAGGCATGCTATTAGGTCGACTCGAGATTTTAACCGTTGCGGTTTTATTCCACCCGCAATTCTGGGAATACTAATCCGCTACAACGGGTATAGAAAAAGCCGCATTCATTGCGGCTTGTTATTTCAGAAGTCTATTTCGCTAAGCTAATCAGGTGATCGGCATAGACTTTTACGTCTTGCCAATCGGTGTAATCAATAACAGACTTAGGATCGGTTGGACCATCGGTAATTTTCATGATTAGCTGGATCATCATTCTGTCGTACCAACGCCAAGATGGGTAATCAACCTTACCTGCAATCACTTTAACATCTGTTGGTTTCCACGCTGACAGCTCTATAAACTTTTGCAGATACTTGTTGTTTTCAGGCACACGTTTTTCTGGATTGCGAGCGACTACATTAACGCTAAAAAAGCTCGAAGGCTTAGCGCTTAAGTCTGCTTTATACTGCTCAACAAACTCAAATACCGACTTATGATAGCTACCATAAAGCACGCAAGCCCCCAATGCGACCACATCATATTTTGCCCAGTCAATACCTTCAGCCTTAGCTTCATTAATATGCATCATATCGCACTGATGCCCTTCACTCACAAGGTGATCGGCCATAGCGCGGCTAATTCTGGCTGTATGCCCGCCACGAGAATAATAAAGTACCAGAACTGATTTCATCTTGATTCCAATTGAAAATTTTCTATTGATGCATTGTTACAGCTAATCATAGATTTTAAAGGAGAATCGATCACAAATTAGGTATAGCTCATATTATCAGCATCAAAAATTGAGATAAGCGCAATCCACAAGTATGATCCACATGTAGATTGTTTTATAAGACCAACTCAATTAGAATAAACTAATCAAAGGCGATGGAGTAAGTAACCGTATGCAAAAAGAAATCGACGCCAGCGCAATGGTCACCAATGCCGAAAGTGCAGCGAAATGGCTTAAGGCCATCGCGAATCCATATCGATTAATGATTTTGTGCCTTTTACTGGATAAAGAGCTCAGCGTTACCGAGTTAAATAAAACCGTGCCGCTTAGCCAGTCAGCCCTATCACAGCATTTAGCGGTATTGCGCGCTGAAGACTTAGTTGCTACACGCAAAAGCTCTCAGATAGTGTATTACACATTAAAGAATGAACAGGTCACCGAAGTGATCTCTATCTTGCATCGCAAGTATTGCGCTTAACGCACATTCTTTAAGATCGACTGTATTTTAGACATAGAAAAGCCTGCTACTTAGCAGGCTTTTTTGTTCGCAACCCTTACCGTTTTAGCGCTCGGCAAATGCGTGGGCAAATTCATCGACTTTATGCCAATCGGTAAACTCAAAGGTGCCGCTAGTATCGGTTGGACCTTTGGTCATCCACATAATAAAGCGGATCATCACCTTATCGAACAGGCGATATTTTGGATAATCAATCTTGCCTGCAAATACCCCTAACTGCTGTGGCTGCCAAAGCGATAGAGTGAGGAATTTCTGCATATACGGATTCGTTTCTGGAGTATTTTTTTCTGGCTTTCTAGCAACCACATTCACAGAAAAAAATGCATTCTGTTTTGCATCGAGTACTGCGTGATGACGATTAATAAACTGATACAGTTCAGGCCTATGTTTACCATAGCGAATGCTAGCGGCAATTAAGATTTTATCAAATTGTGCTAAACCTAAAGACTCTGCTTCATCGAGTGAGGCTAAAGTCACCTTGGCGTTCTGCGCTTGATTAATCTTCTTTATTTGCTCACAAATCGCTTTAGTTTGGCCATCAACTGTCGAATAAATAATTAGAGTATTGTTCATTAATTTCCTACTGTTTTCTGATTCAAACTAGATTCAAAATCATCTTAAACTCGATTAAGACCCTAATTAAAGCTAAGGTCAACGCTCTGTGTTCAGCTCACTATACTCGCGGAAAATTAACCGCAGCTTAGCCATTAGTGTCATCATTAACTCCCCACGATTTAGTTCTTCCAAAATGTAGGGGTAAATAAGATCAGCAAGGTGAAGATCTCTAAACGGCCAAATAACATGGCAAACAGTAGTACCCACTTTTCACCATCACCTATGCTGGCGTAGTTACTTGCAACCTCACCTAGCCCAGGGCCAAGGTTGTTCAAACAGGCGGCTGTGGCACTAAAGGCGGTAATCGCGTCCATCCCTAACGCCATTAAGATCAGCATACATACTACAAAGACTAAGGCGTAAGCCGAGAAGAAGCCCCACACCGCATCGATAACTCTATCAGGCAGTGCATTACCACTAATTCTAATTGAGAACATGCCGCGAGGATGAACTAAACGCTTAAGTTCACGAGAGCCTTGCAGTAATAGCAAAATCACCCGGATCACTTTAATACCGCCGGCGGTAGAACCACCACTGCCACCAATAAAGCTAGAAAAGATCAATAGAATAGGTAAAAACAGCGGCCAAGCATGGAAGCTCTCGGTACCAAAACCGGCAGTCGTTGAAATTGATACAGCCTGAAATAAGGCGTAATCAAAGGTTTCTTCGGCCGAGTCATAAATACCCGAGCCATAAAGTGTGACAAAACAGATGGCCGTTAGCACCAACTGAATTGCAATTAGCACCTTAAACTCAGCGTCTCTAAAGTAGACTCGCAAGTTAATACCGCGACGAGAAAATGCGGCAAAATGCAGGCTAAAGTTCAACGCGGCAATCAGCAGAAACACCACACAAATCATATTGATGGTTGGGCTATTAAAGTATCCCATACTCGCGTCGTGAGTAGAGAAGCCACCGATAGCTATGGTCGAGAAAGAGTGACAAATTGCGTCAAACACATCCATCCCTGCCAGCCAATAAGCAAGGGCGCAGGCAATCGTTAGTGCCAAATAGATATACCACAGCGCCTTGGCTGTTTCGGCAATCCTCGGGGTCATCTTACTGTCTTTAACAGGTCCGGGCATTTCGGCACGATAAAGCTGCATACCACCGACACCAAGCACCGGCAAAATAGCCACCGCCAATACAATAATTCCCATGCCACCCAGCCATTGCAACAGATGGCGATAGAATAAAATCGCTTTGGGTAGGCTATCTAGACCAACAATCACTGTTGCTCCCGTCGTCGTCAGCGCAGAAAATGACTCGAAGAAACTGTCGGTTAAACTAAGGGAGGGTTGACCAGAGAAGATAAATGGCACTGCACCGATGGAGCCCAGCACCACCCAAAACATGACGACTAATAGGAAGCCTTCTCGAGTTCGTAAGTCTTTACGATGCGAACGGTTGGGATACCAAAATGTAAAACCCAAAATCAGGCACAATACAAAGGCCTGAATAAATGCCATGCCGCCGCCATCTTTATAGATAACAGCAACAAGAGCTGGAGGAAGTAAAGATAAAGAAAACAGCCCCATCAATAGGCCAGTAATTCTTATAATTGTTCGATATTGCATTGGTATCCATCGCTAGCGCTTTGCTCAAGCGCATTTTCGCATACTTATTAAAAAATGTTCACAACCGATTCGCAAGCTTGAATAATCTTGCTATTCGATTATAAAAAATCACTTAGTGTTTGTAGGAACTCACACAAAATGGCGCTAATCAGTCAGAAGTTAAATGAATCGTTGAATCTACGCTTATAAGAGCGCTTAAGTTTGCCGTATCGTTAGTCGGCAAATACCGCGGTTAACTGTCCCTTACTCATGGTAGCCAAATCAAGATTCAACTGTTCCTTAAAAATCTTAGGTATAGCAAACTGAAGCATAATTTTGTCACTAAACTCTTTATCTTCAATCAACACATCAAACTGAGCTAAAATATGCTCCACATCCTTAAGTTGGTGATACTCACAGACTAACTTTCCGGGATAACGGTTCTGCTTTAGCCGCGTCTCAATTTGAGGTATCGCTTGTTTAATGCCTGAGCTATATGCCCTAACCAATCCTCCAACACCGAGCTTGGTACCACCGAAATAACGGATGACTATGGCACCAATTTCACCGATGTTGGCCCCCTGTAAGGCTGCGAGCATTGGCCGACCAGCACTGCCTGAAGGTTCACCATCATCGCTAGATCCAATATTAATGCAGTCATTTGGCGCTCCTGCGACAAATGCGTAACAGTAATGGTTAGCCCCCGAGTACTCCCCCTTCAGGTTAGTAAGTACACACTTAAGCTCTTCAGCAGACTGGCAGTGAAATAGAAAAGAGATAAAGCGACTATGCTTTATCTCTTCTTCAATCAATAACTCCGCTGCGGGGATGAGATAACTTTCACTCAAAATATTATTCTCAACTAATTACTCTAAGCCTTTTATCGTCAAGCATAGTCAGCAATATGGCTTAAACCTAACGATTAAGCCCCAAATTACGGGTCATATTCTCGATACGATCGCCATGAACAATCACGTTATCTTCAATACGAATACCGCCAAATGGGCGTAATGCATCCACTGTATGCCAGTTTACTTGCGATTGGCGTTTATCCTGTTTTAGTTCGTTTAATAAAGAATCAATAATATAAACCCCAGGCTCAATCGTTAGTACCTGATTAACGTCCAACTCTCGGGTACAACGCAAGAACGGATGCGCCTCTGGCGCCGCAACATGGGTCCCCTTATCGTCACCAAGGAAACCACCCATATCATGAACCTGTATGCCCAACATATGCCCTAATCCATGGGGGAAAAACACACTGGTGATCCCTTGTTCGACCAACCCTTGAGCATCGCCGCTGACAATATCAAAATCCAACAAGATCTGCGCTAACTTATAATGAGTTTCAACGTGCAATTGCACATAGCTCACACCCGGCTTCATTAGATTAATGATCTGTAACTGCATATTATCGATTGCGGTAATTAAATCATCGAAAATATTCTTCTCGAAAGCGTAGCTGCGAGTAATATCTGAGGCGTAGCCATTAAAATTTGCACCAGCATCAATTAAAAACGAACGACGCTGAGCTGGCACCGCATGCTCAAGCGCGGTGTAATGCAAAATGGCTGAGTTTTGGTTGAGTGCGACTATGCTGCTATAGGGCACCTGATTCTCACCCTGTGAAATAGCCGACAGATAAACCTGCAAAATCTCAAACTCACTCGCACCATTATAAAAAGCGGCTTTTGCCGCCTGATGCCCAGTCACCGCTATTTCATTGGATTTGCGCATACAAGCCAATTCATAGTCAGTTTTAGTGGCGCGGTGATAGTTAAAGTAGCTTAATACTGAGTCAGGATTGCGTCTCGTAAAGCCAAGTACACCGGCAACATCTACATGCTCACCAATATAAGCCCACTCATCAATATTATCAGGAAGGTATTCAGCGACCTTATCCGCCTTGGTCAGAAATCTAATGTCGACATGCTCAGTCCAAAACTCACTCGGCTCTTCAGCGACCTTATGCCAAAAGTCGACGGGGCGATAAAAAATCAATAGCGGCTTATCAGTCCCGTTCACCACTAACCAAGAGTTTGGATTCTCAATCACAGGTAACCAAGCCTTAAAGTGTGGGTTCACTTTAAATGGATAGTCCATATCGTCTAAAAATTGTCTATGGGGCTGGCCTGAGTGGATGATTAAGCCAGATAAGTTTTCGCGAGAAATGATTTCGCTAACACGACGGTTAAGTACTTGAATATGATCCTGATAGAGACGCGCTAACTGTTCCATGAGAGTTACCCTATTGTTATTATTTTGCCAAATCATCGACATCGGCTCAGTCTAACACATAGCCAATTAATTTTTTTCGTCAAACACGCTATTCACTTTTACGACTAAACTCCTGCAGGCGACCCCAGAAACAAAAGCCACTAAAGCAATATGTAAGCCAATGATTATTAATGACAATAACTTAAGAAACACAGAAAACCAAACGACCGTTTAAATTGGGTGTTGTAATTTTTTGTGATAAGTCGCACACTGAGCAACAACTGGTCAAATGATGGCCTAGGCTGCTGTGACAAAAAAGGTTACATTCAGATAATAAAATTATTAATGATCTGGATAGTGAACTTAAGCGATAAGGAAGCAAGCAATGATCTACCAAAGCCCTACAATTGAGGTTGAGTTACTCGAAGATAATATCGCGCATTTGTGCTTCAATGCACAAGGTTCGGTTAATAAGTTAGACAGAGCAACCCTCGACTCGTTAAGTGCTGCACTCGACAGCATCAAACAAGATTCTAGTATCAAAGCATTAATGCTGAGTTCAGCCAAAGATGCCTTTATCGTTGGCGCGGATATCACTGAGTTCTTAGGACTTTTCACTGAAGAAGATGCGGTGTTACATTCTTGGCTTGAGCAAGCTAACGATGTTTTCAACAAGCTAGAAGACCTGCCTTTCCCAACTATTTCAGCGATTAATGGTTTTGCACTAGGTGGCGGTTGCGAGACCGTTCTAGCAACAGACTTCCGTATAGCAGATACCACAGCACGTATTGGCCTACCAGAAACTAAATTAGGCATTATTCCAGGTTTTGGCGGCACCGTTCGCTTACCTAGACTTATCGGTGCTGACAACGCACTTGAATGGATCACATCGGGTAAAGACCAACGTCCTGACGCAGCACTTAAAGTCGGCGCGATTGATGCAGTTGTTGCACCTGAGCAACTAAAATCTTCAGCACTAAGAATGCTTAAAGATGCCCTAACAGAAAAGTTAGATTGGCAGACTCGCCGCGCAAAAAAACAAGCACCGCTAACACTACCAAAACTTGAAGCTATGATGTCTTTCGCAACGGCTAAAGGCATGGTGTTCAAAATTGCCGGCAAGCATTACCCAGCGCCAATGGCTGTTATTAGCGTTGTAGAGCAAGCAGCAAAGTGCGGCCGCACCGAAGCATTGCAAATTGAACATCAAGCATTTGTAAAACTAGCCAAAACAGAAGTCGCGCAAGCACTCATTGGTATCTTCCTTAACGACCAGCTTGTAAAAGGAAAAGCCAAGAAAGCGAGTAAACTAGCCAAGAAGGTAAACTCAGCCGCAGTACTTGGCGCAGGCATCATGGGCGGCGGTATCGCCTACCAGAGTGCCAGTAAAGGCACACCCATTGTGATGAAAGACATTGCCCAACCAGCACTTGATTTAGGTTTGGGTGAAGCCGCTAAGTTGTTAACGGCACAAGTTAAACGCGGACGTTCAACCCCAGCCAAGATGGCTGCGGTATTAAACAACATCACTCCAGCGCTCGACTATGCACCAGTAAAAGATGCTGATGTTATCGTTGAGGCCGTGGTTGAGCATCCAAAAGTTAAAGCTATGGTACTCGCTGAAGTTGAACAGCATGTCAGTGACGATGCCATTATCACCTCAAACACCTCGACTATCTCAATCAACCTCCTAGCGAAGAGCCTTAAAAAGCCTGAACGCTTCTGTGGTATGCATTTCTTTAATCCAGTGCACAAGATGCCGCTAGTTGAAGTCATTCGTGGCGAGAACAGCTCTGAAGAGACGGTTGCTTCAGTTGTGGCTTATGCTAGCAAGATGGGTAAAACTCCAATCGTTGTAAATGACTGCCCAGGCTTCTTTGTTAACCGCGTATTGTTCCCATACTTTGCTGGCTTTAGTGGCCTACTCGCTGATGGCGCTGATTTTGCGGCTATCGACAAGGTGATGGAAAAGCAGTTTGGTTGGCCAATGGGCCCAGCTTACTTGCTTGACGTAGTCGGTCTAGATACCGGCCATCATGCACAAGCGGTTATGGCCGAAGGCTTCCCAGACCGTATGGGGAAGTCAGGCAAAGATGCGATTGATGTGATGTTTGAAGCTGAGCGTTTTGGGCAGAAGAACAACAAGGGCTTCTACCAGTACTCGGTTGACCGTCGTGGTAAGCCAAAGAAAGATTTAGATCCAACCAGCTATGAATTACTTCAAGCTGAGTTTGGTGAGCAAAAAGCATTTGAGTCAGATGAGATCATCGCTCGTACTATGATCCCAATGATTATTGAGACAGTTCGCTGTCTTGAAGAAGGAATTATCGCTTCGCCTGCTGAAGCGGATATGGGCCTAGTCTATGGCCTTGGTTTCCCACCGTTTAGAGGCGGTGTATTCCGTTACCTAGATACCATGGGTGTGGCTAACTTTGTGGCGCTAGCTGACAAATATGCACACTTAGGGGGTCTATACCAAGTAACCGACACTATGCGCGAACTAGCCGCCAATAATGGCAGCTACTACCAGCAGGCTTAAGCAGGAAGGATTAGAACAATGAAAAACGCCGTTATCGTAGATTGTATTCGTACTCCAATGGGCCGCTCAAAGGCTGGAGTATTTAGAAATGTACGCGCAGAAACCCTATCTGTAGAACTAATGAAGTCGCTACTTGAGCGCAACCCAAAGCTTGACCCAAACACCATCGAAGATGTTATCTGGGGTTGTGTACAGCAAACCTTAGAGCAAGGCTTTAATATCGCTCGTAATGCCGCCCTATTAGCTGGCATTCCAAAGCAAGTTGGCGCCGTTACCGTAAACCGTTTATGTGGTTCATCAATGGATGCATTGCACCAAGCCGCACGCGCTATTATGACAGGCCAAGGTGACACCTTTATCGTTGGTGGTGTTGAACACATGGGTCATGTACCAATGAACCATGGCGTCGACTTCCACCCAGGTCTGGCGAACAACGTCGCTAAAGCATCAGGTATGATGGGTCTTACCGCAGAGATGCTAGGCAAGATGCACGGAATTACTCGTGAGCAACAAGATGCATTTGCAGTACGTTCACATCAACGTGCTCACGCAGCAACTGTTGAAGGTCGCTTCGCCAACGAGATTGTGGCGATTGAAGGTCATGACGCAGATGGCGCTCTGATTAAAGTTGAACACGATGAAGTGATCCGCCCAGAAACCTCTATGGAATCACTATCGGGTTTACGCCCAGCTTTTGACCCAGCGAACGGTACGGTTACCGCGGGTACCTCTTCAGCACTCTCTGATGGTGCATCGGCCATGCTAGTGATGGAAGAAGAGAAAGCCAAAGAACTAGGTTTACCTATTCGCGCACGTATTCGCTCAATGGCTATTGCCGGTTGCGATGCAGCCATTATGGGTTATGGCCCAGTTCCTGCCACGCAAAAAGCACTTAAGCGTGCAGGTCTCACCGTTGATGACTTAGACGTTATCGAGCTTAACGAAGCCTTTGCAGCACAGTCTCTACCGTGCGTAAAAGACTTAGGTTTGATGGATGTGGTTGATGAAAAAATCAACCTTAACGGTGGTGCGATTGCACTGGGTCATCCATTAGGCTGTTCAGGTACGCGTATCTCAACCACACTGATCAACCTGATGGAAGCCAAAGATGCTAAGTATGGCCTTGCGACCATGTGTATTGGTCTAGGCCAAGGTATTGCTACTATCTTCGAACGTCCATAAGGCATTCATCTGCGGATAGATAAAAGCCAGCTTACGCTGGCTTTTTTGTTGCTCCATTATAGCTCCAGTCTTCACTGATAAACGAAACATGCCACATCGCTTAGTTTCTTATACTGATTGCAATAATCAAATCACCTAGCCAACGTCCGGTCACTACCCTAATCTAAGGTTAGATTAAATCCCCTGATACATAACTTAAGACAGGGCATTAAACACCACCAAGGGCAGACATAGGACACGCGATGAAATTTATATTACTTGCTGACAATCCATCAGCCCTGCCACTTATCGCAAAGTGGTATAGCGACGAGTGGGGTTATATCGGAGAAGGCCGAAACACTAAAGAGCTTGAACTTAAACTCAAGGATTACCTTAATCACGATAAACTACCTTTGATCATCTTGGCCCAAGATGGCAATGAACTGATGGGCGCCGCTCAACTTCGCTACCATGAAATGGATATCTACCCCGAACGTGAGCATTGGCTCGGGGGTGTTTATGTCGATGCAAAATATAGAGGTAAAGGTGTGGCTCAAGCATTAATTAATGCCGTTATAGCCAAGGCCAAAACATTGGGAGTTAATAGCATCAACTTACAGACAGAAGAGTTATCAGGCGGTCTATATGCTTCGCTCGGCTGGCAAGCTGTAGAACAAGTGATTTATCACGGTATTAAGGTGCTGGTTATGGAAAAATTACTATAATTGAAAAAAGCGTAACCGCACGCCAATTAGGTAAACAAATGACCCCCGCTATCGACTTATTGGTAAAACACAAAATCGCCCATCAAGTTCACGAGTATCAACACGATCCAGCTTGCCACGCTTATGGCTTAGAAGCCGCCGAAAAAATTGGAGTGTCTCCCGAATTAGTATTTAAAACCTTGGTCGTTAAGCTAGATGCAAAGCAGCTGGCTGTGGCGATAATTCCTGTTGCGGAAAAGCTCAGTATGAAGGCTATCGCTAAAGCCACAAAAGCTAAGAAGGCTGTAATGGCTGAAGGCGTGGAAGTGCAGCGCAGTTCTGGCTATGTACTTGGTGGTGTCAGTCCTCTTGGGCAGAAAAGACAACTGATAACCGTAATCGATGAGTCTGCAGCTGCGCTCGATAAGATGTTTGTTAGCGGTGGTCGTCGAGGGCTAGATATAGAGTTAGCACCTGGAGATATTAAGCAACTGCTCAGTGCGCAATTTGCTCCTATTACCGCTTAAGTAGCTCACAATATTTTGCAATGTTCCACGTGGAACATTGCAATCAATGAATAGCCCTGAGCTCAAACCAATGAATAGCCATAAGCTTAAATCAATCAATTGCCCTGAGCTCACAAATTAACGCCAGACACTTGGATAAACTTAGACGCTGGAGTAATATTAGCCACTTCTGTTTAATCATTCAGCCGAGGTAATATGAACGACCTATTTAATGCCGCACAACATCAACTCGACGCTTTAGGCCTACGCTGCCCTGAGCCTGTAATGATGGTGCGTAAATCCGTTAGACGCATGAATGATGGCGAGACGCTACTGATTATTGCTGATGACCCTGCAACGACTCGTGATATCCCAAGTTTTTGTGAGTTTATGGATCACACCTTAATCGCCAGCCAAACAGAAGCGACACCTTATCAATACTTGATAAAGAAAGGTCTTTAGTCGCCAACACGCTTAGTAGATAAAGGGAGTGATCATGGCAGAATTATTAGCTATTGCATTTAAAACTGAAAAATGCGGAGCAATGATTACTGTAGATCAAGCCGATGTCACTCAAGCCAAAGGGGTAGAGAACGACATTTTTGGTCGCCCCGGAAAGCGCCAAGTTACCATAATGTCACTCCAGCAATGGCAACTCGCTTGTAATGAAGTCGACAAACAACTCCCATGGATTACTCGCCGCGCAAACCTGCTCGTTGATGGCTTAAGTTTCTCTGCACAAGATATCGGTAAGCAACTTGTCATAGGCAAGCTGGTGCTGGAGATTACAGGCGAAACAGATCCCTGTAAGAAAATGGCAATAGCATACCCAGGCCTCGAAAAAGCACTATTACCTGACTGGCGTGGTGGAGTGACTTGCCGTGTTATTGAGGGCTCAAGTATCCAAATAAAAGATAGCGTAATACTCATTTAAACTAAATAGCGGTCTCTTGGGCTGAGCAGTAAAACTGCTGCTCGCAGCCATTCCCGTCTACAACTTGAGTTATATCCCCCCGACTACCGCACTGACCTGCATCCATCGCCCTTATCCCTAGATAAATAAGCACAGTCGCTGCGATTAAATTAAACCTAAACCAATCTAGCCAAGCAACCCTTTAAAACCACCTCTCGATGAATACAAGCATCCTCCCTAATAGCTAACGAATTGAAACAGGTTTTTTGTTTTACTGTTACGTAAATTGTGCGATAACTGTTGCACGATTTAATGTCCAATTAAGCGCTACCATTAACAATTAAGAAGAGACACATTAAGTCACTCCTTTATAACGATAACAAGAATCATAGGATTAGCATGCTAAACAATAAGCTTACTCCCCTTTATGCCGCTATCGCCCTTAGCTTCAGCGTTCCAACCATTGCCGAAGAAGATAAGCAAGCTTGGCAAGTTAATGCACCGGCAAACGCTCCGCTTGAACAGATAAAGATTGATGTAAATGAAGGAACCTGGATGAACGTCAGTGTTAGCCCAAATGGCAAACACCTGGTGTTTGATCTACTCGGTGATATTTACCAAATGCCAATTACTGGTGGTGAAGCCAAGCCATTAGCTAAAGGCATCGCATGGCAAATGCAGCCTGTTTACAGCCCTGATGGAAAATATATCGCCTTTACCTCAGATGAAGATGGTGGCGACAATATTTGGATCATGCAAGCTGATGGTAGTAACTTTCCGCTTACTCAATAGCCCTGCTTGGAGCCCAGACGGACAATATCTAGTGGCGCGCAAACATTTTACCGGCAGCCGTAGCTTGGGTGCTGGTGAAGTATGGATGCATCACGTTGCGGGTGGTGACGGTGTAAAACTAACAGAGCGCCCTAATGAGCAAAAAGATCTAGGCGAACCAGCTTATTCACCAGATGGCCGTTATATCTACTTTAGCCAAGATGCAACTCCGGGTAAGACCTTCCACTATTCAAAAGATTCTGTAAAAGGTATCTATAAAATTAAGCGATATGATACCCAAACCGGTGATATCGAAGTGCTTATCGAAGGTACAGGTGGTGCGATTAGACCAACTCCTAGCCCTGATGGAAAAAAGCTTGCTTACATCAAGCGTGATGGTTTTCAGTCTTCACTATACCTACTCGACCTCAAATCTGGTGAAACTGAAAAGTTATATGGCGATTTAGACCGAGACATGCAAGAAACGTGGGCGATTCATGGTGTCTATCCAACCATGAGCTGGACGGCTGATAATAACGAAATCGTTTTTTGGGCCAAGGGTAAAATTAACAAGCTCGATGTTGAATCAAAATCTGTAGCGCAAATTCCATTTACGGTTAAGGCTGAACGCGCCGTTCAGCCTGCGGTTCGCTTTACACAAGATCTTGATAAAGATGTGTTCGATGTGAAAATGCTACGCATGGCGCAGGTATCACCAGATGGTAAAAAAGTGGCATTTGAAGCACTAGGTAAGATTTGGGTTAAGAGTTTGCCCGATGGCAAAATGTCACGACTCACTAAGCTCGATAGTGAACTGCGAGAGCTATTTCCACAATGGTCGCGCGACGGTAAGAAAGTTGTGTTCACTACTTGGGATGACCAAGAGCAAGGCACCGTTAGTTTAGCAAGCGTGCGCAATAAGCGTGTAAAGGTACTCACCGAAGAGCCGGGTAAATATGTCGAACCCACCTTCTCTCCAGATGGTGAGACAGTGGTTTACCGTAAAGCCAAAGGCGGTTACATCACTCCACGCACTTGGTCACAAGAAACAGGTCTTTACCAAGTCGATATTGATGGTGATAACAATACTAAGATTACTGCCGAAGGATACCAACCACAATTTGGTGCCGATAACGACCGTGTCTATTTTATGGAAAGCGGTGAAACACCACAGCTCGCTTCAATTGGCTTAAACGGTTTCGAGAAACGAGTGCATTACACCAGTAAGCATGCCACTGAGTTTAGAGTATCACCTGATGGTAAACAGTTAGCTTTTGCCGAACGCTTTAAAGTTTTCGTCACTCCCTTTGCTAAACATGGCGAGACAATTGAAATCGGCCCTAAGGCGAATAATCTTCCGGTTGAGCAATTAAGTGTTCGCGCAGGTGAAAGCATTAGCTGGAACACCGATAGCAACCAGCTGTATTGGACTCTTGGCCCTGAGCTATATCAAGTTAATGTTGATACGCAATATCAACAACAAGCCGAAGATGATAAAGCCAAACCTAGTATCACCGATCTTGGTTTCACCCAAAAAGCAGATGTTCCACGTGGAACAATCGCCTTTGTTGGTGGCAAAATCATTACTATGGAAAATGACCAAGTCATCGAAAACGGTACGGTGATCATTAAAGACAATCACATTGTCAGTGTCGGCCCGGCTTCTGTTATCGATATCCCAAGCGATGCTAAGGTTATCGATATCAAGGGTAAAACCTTAATGCCAGGCTTATTCGATGCTCACGCTCACGGCGCACAAGGTGAAAATGAGATCATCCCTCAGCAAAACTGGGAACTGTATTCAAACCTATCACTAGGTGTGACGGCGATTCATGATCCATCAAATGATACTACTGAAATTTTTGCTGCTTCAGAGCAACAGAAAGCCGGTAATATTGCTGGCCCACGTATATTCTCAACCGGTACGATTTTATATGGCGCGAACATACCAGGTTATACCTCTCATATAGATTCACTCGATGATGCAAAATTCCATTTAGAGCGCCTAAAGAAAGTCGGTGCTTTCAGCGTTAAGAGCTACAATCAGCCTCGTCGTAACCAACGCCAACAAGTAATTTCTGCGGCACGAGAGCTTGAGATGATGGTCGTGCCTGAAGGTGGCAGCTTGCTGCAACACAACCTCACCATGATCGCCGATGGTCATACGGGCATTGAGCACTCACTACCAGCGGCCAATGTTTATAACGACATAAAGCAATTCTGGGGGCAAACCGATGTCGGTTACACACCGACACTCGTTGTTGCCTATGGTGGTATTTCGGGTGAAAACTACTGGTATGACAAAACAGATGTTTGGGCTCACCCTCGTCTGTCTATGTATGTACCGTCGGATATTTTAGATGCCCGATCCATGCGTCGCCCTACTGCACCCGATGAACATTACAATCACTTTAATGTGGCTCGCGTTGCTAACGAATTAAATGAAGTGGGTATCAAAGCCAATATTGGTGCTCATGGTCAGCGTGAAGGTTTAGCCGCTCATTGGGAGATGTGGATGTTTGCTCAAGGCGGGATGAGTAATCTTGAGGTTCTAAAAACGGCCACCATCAATCCAGCAAAACACTTTGCAATGGATCACCAAATTGGTTCAATCAAACAAGGTAAGCTAGCCGACCTGATTGTTATCGATGGTAATCCACTGGAAGATATCCGCGTAACTGATCGTGTTACTTACACCATGGTTAATGGCAAACTGTTCAATGCTGAAACTATGGACCAGTTAAATGGTGGTGCTAAAAATAAAGGTAAGCAGAGAGAAACGTTCTTTTTCGAAAAATAAAATTCATTTTTAAATTTAAAATCTGAGTAACTTAGCTCAGGTTTTACAATTTTAGGGAAATTAATTTTTGCTTTAAAAAGCCAAAAAATGAGGATTTCATCGCTAATGAAGTCCTCTAAATAAAAAGGATGTTCCACGTGGAACATCCTTTTTTATTTCTAGGTTCTAGGTTCTAGGTTCTAGGTTCTAGGTTCTAGGTTCTAGGTTCTAGGTTCTAGGTTCTAGGTTCTAGG